>JADGOP010000457.1 GCA_017882935.1 Actinomycetota bacterium | reverse complement strand
CGACCTTGATCACATCGGCACCGAAGTCGGCGAGGTAGCGGGCGCACCCCGGCCCGGCCACGACCGTCGAGCAGTCGATCACGCGCAGGTCGGCGAGCGGCCCGGGGGGTGCAGGTTCGGCCATCGGTGCGACCGTATCGGGCGCGTCAGGGTTCAGCGGAGGGTGAGACCCAGCTCCGACAGCGCCGGCGACAGGTCGACGCTGCTCGGGATCCGGAAGCACCACTCGGAGGCGTCGCTGCGCTCGAGGCGGAGCAGCGCCCAGCTGCCCCACAGCGGCACGCGCTCGATCACGGCCACCTCGCCCGGGGCCGCGTCGAGCGGTTGCGCGCCCTGGCCGCCGCTGATCGACGACGGCACCCACGACACCTTCCCGCCTTCGACGTGCAGGTCGCCCAAGGCGTAGCTCGACTGCAGCTTCGGCCCGATCTGCTGCCCGAGGCCCACCAGGTCGACCCCGAGGATCTGGGCGTCGACCTTGCGGATCGGCTCGACGGGCTCGGCCGGCTGGGCGGGGGCAGCCGGGGCCGCGCCGCTCGCCTCGTCGTCGTCGTCCTCGTCGCGCCCACGGTCCTTCGGGGCCCACTCAGGGGTGAGGCTGAGGCCCGTCTTCTGCTTCGACACCATCAGGTAGACGGCCGCGGCGACGACGATCACGCCGATCACGACGCCCACCACGATGCCCGCACTCCCCTGGGCGACGATCGCGATGACCGCCAGGACCACGATGGCCACCACCAGCACGATGATGAGTCGCGTTCGGCCCTTCGCCCGAACCTGTTGCCAGCGGGCCTGTGCTTCGTCGATACCGGTCACGCTGTTCCGTCGGCCGGTGGACCACTCATCTTGAGCCGGGCCGGGGCGAGACGACGAAACACCGGTCGGCCAGCTCCCCGAAGGCGTACGTGCCGTAGGCGCCGTCGAACATCTGGCGCGTCTGATCGGTCCACGTCAGCGCCTCGGGCGTGGAGATGCGGTGGAACACCTGCACGATGCCACCCTCGTGCACCCGGTACTCGGCCCAGGCCCCCGGGAAGTCCTTCACGCTGGCCACCTCGACCCACGGCAGCGGTCCGGTGGCCGCGAACGTGCGCACCCGGTTGCGGTGCGTGTGGCCGGCGAAGTAGCCGACGATCGACGGCCGCCGGGCCACCACCTCGACCAGGGCCTCGGAGTCGGTGGGGTTGATGCCGAAGTACCCGCTCGGCCGCGTGCCCGACGCGGGACTCCACGGGTGGTGGTGCCCGAAGACCAGGACCGGTCGGTCGGAGTCGGCCGCGAGCGTGTCGAGCCAGTCGAGCTGCTCGGCGCGGAGGACGCCGCCGGCCAGGCCCTCGTGGGAGGTGTCGAGCACCGCCAGGCGCACACCCGGGAGCACGACCTCCTGGGTGGGGAACGCCGCGAACGTGGCCCCGTGGTAGGCGTCGTGGTTGCCGCGCACGTGGACGAGACGGGCTCCGAAGGCGGTCTCATAGCGGTCGAGGAAGGCCTGGTACTCGGCAGGCTCGCCGCCGCTGGTGAGGTCGCCCTTGACGACCACGACGGCCGGGTCGATGGCCGCGATCTCGTCGACGGCGCCGCGGTTCATGAGCTCGGGGTAGGGCTCGGTGCCAGCCGGGCTGCGGAAGATGGGCCCGATGTCGAGGCCGCCCGCCACGCCGCACTCGGTCTCACCGAAGTGCACGTCGTTGACGGTGGCGAAGCGGGTGAGCAGAGCCCCGGGCGCGGGCAGGGTGCGGAACCGGAAGCCGCCCAGCTCGTGGTCGGTGTCGGGTGCCAGGCCGTCGAAGCGGCGCACCGTGGGCCCCTCGTGCACCACCGCCAGGTCGGGTCCGACTGTGGTGAGCTCAGGCGTCGGCGCAGCGGTCATGATCCGGAAAGGTTACCGAAGGCCGTCGTGGACCTCCGGTCAGCCGACGTGGCATCGGCCACGCCGACCTCTCCGGGTCAGGCTGCGCAGGCGCCAGCCGGAGCAGCACCACGCGTGACACCCGGATGCCGCAGGCGCACCGGCGCAGCCGGTGCCAATGTCACGTCAGGCTGCGCAGGCGCCAGCCGGAGCAGCACCACGCGTGACACCCGGATGCCGCAGGCGCACCGGCGCAGCCGGTGCCGATGTCACGGCCGGTCGCGGCGGACGGGCAGCGGCTTGCTCCACCAACGACCCGAGAAGCGCCAGCGCGAGGGCTGGGGCGCGGGTGCGGCGGAGCCGGGGCGGGGCCAGAGCACCTCGGCAGCGGCGGAGATGGCGGCCATCTCGTCGTCGGTCGGCACCGTGGGGTCGGTGCGGAACGGGTCGGGGGCGGTCACGGTGGTCCTACAGCGGCACGTTGCCGTGCTTGCGCTGCGGGAGCTCCTCGCGCTTCGAGCTGAGCATGTCGAGGCCGGCGCACAGGTAGCGCCGGGTGTCGGCCGGGTCGATGACCTCGTCGACGAAGCCGCGCTCGGCCGCGACGTAGGGGTTGCAGAACTTCTCGGTGTACTCCTCGACCAGCTCGGCCCGCTTGGCGACCGGGTCCTCGGCCTCCGCCAGCTCCTTGCGGTACACGATCTCGACGGCGCCCTGGGGGCCCATCACCGCGAGCTCGGCCGTGGGCCACGCGAAGGCCAGGTCGGCACCGATGGACTTGGAGTTCATCACCACGTAGGCGCC
>JADGOP010000073.1 GCA_017882935.1 Actinomycetota bacterium | reverse complement strand
GCCGGCGACCTTGGCCACGTCGTCGCCGGTGATGTCGACCCGCTCGACGGTGAGCTCCGGGGCCTCGCGGCGCAGCGCGTCGGCCTGGGCGTCGGTCTCGGTGGTCGCGATCACGTGGTGGCCCCGCGCGGCGAGCGCGACGGCGGCGTTCCGCCCGAACCCGGACCCGGCACCCGTGATCATCACGTTCTTCGTCGTCATGCACCGCACCGTAGGCGACGCCCGGTCAGGTGTCGCCAGGGCGTAGGGTCCGGCGATGGCACGGTTCGACACGGTGCGGGTGGCGGCGGTGCAGGCCACGCCCGTGATCCTCGACGCCGAGGCGACCATCGACAAGGCGGTCGCGGCCCTCGAGGAGGCAGCCGCCGACGGCGCCGACCTGGTGGTGCTCCCGGAGTGCTTCGTGTCGCTCTACCCGAGCGGTGCATGGGCGGCCGCGGCCGCGACCTGGGCCGACGGGTGCGACGACCTGTGGGAGCGGATGTGGGCGTCGAGCGTCGACGTGGAGGGGCCGCTCGTCGGGCGCCTGGTCGAGGCCTGCGCCGCGCAGGGCGTGTCGCTGGCGATCGGCGTGAACGAGCGCGAAGACATCCGACCGGGGTCGCTGTACAACACCCTGCTCGTCCTCGGGCCGGAAGGGGTCTTGCACCGGCACCGCAAGCTGATGCCCACCATGCACGAGCGGGTGTTCCACGGTGTCGGTTCCGGCGACGACCTCGGCGTGGTCGACGTGCCCGGTGTGGGCCGCGTCGGTGGGTTGATCTGCTGGGAGAACCGCATGCCGCTGGCGCGATGGGCCGTGTACCAGGGCGGTCCCCAGATCTGGCTCGCGCCGAACGCCGACGACAGCGACGGCTGGATCGCGTCGATGCGACACATCGCGATCGAGGCCGGGGCGTTCGTGGTCAGTGTCCCCCAGTTCATCCCCGCCACGGCGTTCCCTGCCGACTTCCCCCTCGCGCTCCCCGATGGCGTCGAGGTGTTCGGGCGCGGCGGTGCGTGCATCGTGTCGCCCGGGGGAGACCTCGTGGCCGGGCCGCTCTACGACGCCGAGGGTGTCGTGGTCGCCGACTGCGACCTGCGCGAGGCCCTGCACGCCAAGCGCTACTTCGACGTGGTGGGCCACTACGGCCGGGCCGACGTGCTCGCGCCCGCCCCGCTGCCGCCCGATCCCGACCACTGACACCGACCGGATGGGTGAGGTGGCTGGGGTCAGCCGGCGAAGCGGTCGAGCAGGTTGCGCGTGATGCGCTCGATGACCGGATCGGCGTTGGCGAGCCCCCACGCCCACTCGGTGGTGCCCGCGGTGAAGACGGTGCCTCCCCGCTGGTGCACCCCCATGACGGCGTGGCCGTGCGCCAGGCGGGCGACGGTGTCGGCGTCGTGCGCGCCGAGCACGCGGTCGGCGATGTACTCGTTCTCGGAGGGAAAGCCGTCGGGCACGCCACGCGGTGCGTTCACGCGGTTGAAGTGCTGCACGGGGGTGATGGCGAGGATCTCGAGGTCGGTGGGCGTCCCGTCGGCGCCGGTGGGGTGGGGGAGCCCGTCGCGGAACGCCATCTCGCAGCCGTCGCACTCATAGCCGACGGTGACGGCCGCGGCGCCGATGAGGTCGCCGTAGACCACCTCGGTGCCCTCGAACGCCCAGTGCTCGGGCCGGTAGACGGTGTAGCCGCCGCTGCCGCGACCGACCGCGCGGCCGATGCGGTGGTAGCCGCCGCGGGTGAACGTGACCCCGGGGAGGGTGTTCTCGGGTCGCTCGAGCAGCCGATCCGACCACATGGTGGTGAGCAGGTGCTGCCGGTCGGTGCCGTAGACGGGATCACGCTTGAACTGGTCCTTGAAGCAGACCATGAGGTCGAGGGGGCCGCCCTCGACCGTGGCCTCGTGGCGCACCTGCCACATGGCCGTGTTGCCCGAGAAGAACGCGGCGTTGCCGCCGGCGCCCACGAAGTCCTCGACGGTGTCGCGCATGCCCGCCGACCAGTACTCGTCGTGGCCGACGGAGAGGTAGGTGGAGCGGCCGTCGAGCAGCCCGGGCACCAGCTCGAGGTCGGCGTTCACGGCGTAGTCGAGGTCGTAGCCGTTGGCCTCGGCCCAGCGCACGAACGGGAGCTCGGCATTGGGCCAGCCCGCGGATCCCGCCCATTGGGAGAGCTGGTGTTCGCGGAGGTAGGTGACGTGCGCCGACATGCCGAAGTCGGGTGCGTCGACCACGGCCACGCGGGCGCCGGGGCCCTCGGGCTTGCGCAGGTAGCCGGGGGCCATGGGGCGGGCGAACGACACCGCGGTGCCACGGGAGTAGAGGTTGCGCCCGCCGAAGTCGTTGTAGGCGTTCCACGTGTTGGTCGACAGGACGAGCACGGGGCGGCGGGCGTCGGCCGCCGCGGCCCGCACCACGAAGAAGCCGACGGTCTCGTGCAGCGCGCCGACCTCGGTGCGGAGGCTCACCTCGTAGTAGCCGGACCGCCACTCGGGCAGCACCTCGACGGTGGCGGCGTCGGGCCACGGGCAGCCGGCGGACCAGGCCTCGTCGGGCAGCTCGTGGGGATCGACCTCGATGGTGCCCCGCCAGACGACCTCGCGCTCGAGGCCGATGCGGGCGATCTGCACCCGCCCCTCGCACGACGGGCCGGCCGCGCGCAGCGCCACCGTCTCTCCGGGTACGACGGACTGCGGCCACGCGTAGATCCAGGGCTCGGTCAGGGTCGGCATGGGCCGGACCCTACCGTCGGGCCAACGGGGCGGGCCGGGGTCGGCCGGAGTCCGGCCACGACGGCGTCGCCGCGGGTCAGCTGTCGGCGCCGCCCGGCTGGGGGTGGTCGGCGACCCAGCCGGTGAGCTTCGGGAGCGAGGCCTTCAGGCTGCGGCGCAGTTGCTTGCGGGCCACTGAGCCCAGCCACCTGGCCCACGGCTCCATCTCGATGGCCTGGCGGTACACGACCCGCGTGCCGCCGTCGACCGCTTCGAGGGTGACGACCTCGACCATGGCGCGCAGCGCGGGCATGTTGGCGTCGACGACGCGGAACGCGAAGCGGGCGGCGACGTCGAACGCCAGCACCTCCTCGTTGGCCTTCATGGAAGCCACCCGCACGAAGCGCTTCGTGCCGACGCCGTACGGCGCCGGGCTGGTGTAGCGGGCCTCCTTCATGCCGTCGAACCACTGGGTCCAGGCGGTCGGCTCGGCCAGGGCGGGCCACACGGCCTCCGGCGAGGCACCCGTGACGACGACCTCCTCCCGCACCTGTACGGGTGCCCGATCGACGAAGTCGAGCCCTTCGTCGCGCAGCGCGTGTGCCATCGTGTCCCTCGTTTCGTGCAGCTGGTCAGAGCACCTCGGCGGTCGCGCCCAATCTAGGTGCGGCGCTTCGCGCTTCAGCGGGGTGTGGGGGGCGAGGAGGCCGCCGTTGGGTCAGCCCGCGTTCGGGGACCGGGCGCCGTCGCTTGCGCGCGTGCTGCTCGCGTCTTGCTTGGTTCCCACGATGCAGCGCGCCACGCCCGGAACCCGGACCTTGCCGTCCTTCTCGAACGCGCTCACCTTCGCAACGGCGCGTGCCCGAATCCGCTCCCGTGCCGGTTCGTCGACCTGCTGAAGCGCGGCCACGGCGAGCGAGACGTGCTCGCTGATCATCTCCCAGTACTGCGCGGGCGATCGCGTCACGAGCTCGACGTCGACGTCCCACTCGGCAACGTCGCGCAGCCCTGCGCCCTCGTACAGGTCACGGACACACCCCGGAGCAGCGCACCGGAACATGTTCGGTCCGTCCGGGTCGGGTGGCGCCACCACCGCCTCGGTCGCGATCGCCTGCATGGCGATCGCCGTCCACGGGTTCTCCTCGGGCTTGACCCAGACCGACGAGCAGAGTCGCCCGCCCGGCTTGAGCACGCGCTCGAACTCCGCCGTCGCCCTGCCCATGTCCGGGAAGAACATGTACCCGAAGCGCACCGAGACGCTGTCGAACGTGGCGTCGGCGAACGGGAGGTCGTCGGCGCTGCACACCTTCGTCTCGATGTTGGCGACCCCTTGCTCCCCGGCTCGTCGCACGGCGACCTCGAGCATCTCCGCGACGAGGTCGGTCAGCACGACGCGTCCCTTCGGCGACCGCCTCGCGATGCTCAGACCCGGCTCACCCGTTCCCGAGGCGATGTCGAGATGCTGCTGATCTTCCGCGATGTCGAGACGCTCGATCATCGCTGCGCCGACCGGGCCCAGCTGCTCCATGATGACCGAGTCCCACTTCTCCCAGCCCGCGGAGAGCCCGGCCCACGTCACTCGCTGACTGTCGCGGATCTCATCTGCGCTCGGCATCGGCCCTCCGCACCTACGGGTTCAGCACGGCCTTGGCGGCGTTCAGGTAGCCCCGGCCGTACTGGTGGGTCGGCTCGATGGCCGTGCCCTCACCCATCTCGTTGAACGTGGTGATCAGGTGCCAGCGGGCGCGCGACGCCTTCATCGCCTTCAGGTCGGCGGTCCAGCGGGACAGGCTCCGCGCCAGCCGGGGCGAGGACTCGGTGTAGAGCCAGAAGCCCGGGCTGATCGAGTAGCTGTACTTGCCCTGAGCGAGGGCATGCGACGTGGGCCCGTACTGGTGCCAGTCCGGTGGCTGGTGCGCGCAGGAGGTGTAGCCCGGGAACACCTTCTGGACGACCCAGAAGTGCGCGGTGCGGGGTGCCGCGGCCCACCGTGCGAGCGTCGAGCAGTTGTCGCCGCCGTCGCCCCACACGAACAGCACCGGCTTGCCGCCGATCCTCAGGTAGTTGCGGTCGCGGACGTAGTGCGCCTCGATGTAGGCGAGGTCGGACTCGATCTTCGCCGAGGTGGGGTTCCCGTGCCCCTCGGGCTCGTAGTACAGGGTCTCGCGGAAGTGGGTGCCGTCGGCGGCACGCAGCGCCAGGGGCAGCCGCGTCGCCTCCGACTGGGTGCCGGGCCCGAACCAGCTGATGATCCCGATCTGGATGCCGGCGTACTGCATCTCGTTGACCTCCTGCTTCAGCACCTTCGGGAGGCTGCTGTTGTAGGGCTGCAGGAGCGGCGTGTAGTGCCCGGTGGGGGTCTGCGGGTACCAGAGGTACCAGAAGGCCGCGGTGCGGGGCGGCCCGTTGGGCACGGCCGGCAGGCACGCCACGGCGAGCATCGCGGCGAGGAGGGCGAGCACGGTCGACTGCACGGCGGTGCGGGTGGGCTTCATGGCGTGGGGCCTCCTCATGTCAGGCCCGGACGAGGCGACCGGGCCGGGCGCCCGTGGGCACCCCGTTCTCGAAGGTCACCTGTCCGCTCACCACGGTGGCGACGTAGCCGTCGACCCGCTGTACGAGTCGCCGGCCGTCGGCGGGCAGGTCGAACACCATCTCCGGCGGGTGCAGGCGCAGGGCCTCCAGGTCGACGAGGTTGACGTCGGCGCGCTTGCCGACGGCGAGGGTGCCGCGGTCGTGCAGGCCGTAGACACCGGCCGTGCGACCGGTCTGCAGGTGCACGGCCTGCTCGAGCGACAGGCGCTCGCCCCGCGACCGGTCGCGCACCCAGTGGGTGAGCTGGTAGGTGGGCATCGAGGCATCGCAGATGAGGCCGCAGTGGGCGCCGCCGTCGGAAAGGCCCAGCACCGTGCCCGGGTGGGTGATCATGGTGCGGATGGCCTCGTGGTCGCCGTCGACGTACGACGCGAGCGGGGCGAACAGGAACGCCTGGCCGTCACGCTCGAGCAGCCAGTCGAGCACGACCTCCTGCGGCGTGCGGTCCGATGCCGCGGCGACCGCCGCGACCGACGTCGACGGCAGCGGCTCGTAGTCGGGGTCGTCGCCGAGCGGGAAGATCTGGTCCCAGCGCTGCATCAGGCTGACAGCGATGCGGTTCCTGGTGGCCGGCTCCTCGGCCAGGAGCGCGGCGCGGACCTCGGGGTCGCGGAGCCGCGCGACGCGCTCGGCGAGCGGCTGACCGGCCATGGCGCGGTACGTGGGGTGGGTCGTGAACGGGTGCAGCGACGACTGCAGGCCGAAGAGCATGCCGGTGGGCCGGTTCGACACCTGGGGGACGATGGCGCGCCCGGCCGCGGCGTCGTCGTCGGCGTGCTGCAGGGCCGCCAGGTACCCCTCGGGCGCGAACCCGGCCTGGGCCAGGGAGTAGGTCACGGTGCCGGCGCGGAGCGCCAGCTCGACGAGCTGGTCGTGGTTGCCACCTGCGGCGAAGGCGTCGTCGATGATCTCGATGACGCCGTGCCCCGCGGCGCCCACGGCGTCGGCCAGCGCGTAGAGCTCGTCGAGCGGGGCGGTCGTGCCCGGCACCAGCCCGTGCTTGGAGCTGTGCAGGATGGTGCGCGACGTGGTGAACCCCACGGCGCCCGCCCGCATGGCGGCCTCGACCACCGCAGCCATCGCGTCGACGTCGTCGGGCGTGGCCTCCTCGTGGGCCCGCTCGCCCAGCACGTAGGCCCGCACCGCGGCGTGGGGCACCTGCGCCGCCACGTCGAGCACGCGCGGCGTGCCCTCGAGCGCGTCGAGGTACTCGGCGAACGTCTCCCACTCCCACCTGATGCCCTCGTGGAGGGCCGTGCCGGGGATGTCCTCGACGCCTTCCATGAGCTCGATGAGGAACGCCTCCTGGCCCTTGCGGACCGGAGCGAAGCCGACGCCGCAGTTGCCCATGACCACCGTGGTGACGCCGTGCCACGACGAGGGCGTCATCTCCGGGTCCCAGGTGACCTGCCCGTCGTAGTGGGTGTGGATGTCGACCCAGCCGGGGGTGACGAGCAGGCCGTCGGCGTCGAGCTCGCGCGTGCCCGTGCCCTCGACGGTGCCCACCTCGGTGATCACGCCGTCGTCGACCGCCACGTCGGCCGTGCGGGCGGGGGCGCCGGTGCCGTCCACGACGTTCCCGCCCCGGATCACCACGTCGTGCTCAGCCATGCCTTCGCTGCCCCGGTCGTCGTCGTGCTCGACGCGTCAGACTGCCACACCGTGGCGGTATCGACCCGGAAGGGGTGACGTTCCGCTGGTCAGGACCACCGGCCGCTGCCATGCTGAGGGCATGGCCGCGTCTGTCGACTGGCAGGGCTTGCTCGTCGAGGGGTACGAGCCCCTCCGCAAGGCGCAGCGTGTCTTCCGTCGGTTGCCGCACGACCCGCGCTGCAAGATGTGCCAGGTCCCGTTCGGAGGAGTGTGCGGAAAGGTCGTCGGCCTGGTGGGACGACGACCGTCGCGCAAGAACCCCAACCTCTGCCAGTACTGCTTCGACCACCTGCCGCCCGGGGGCATCGAGCTCGACATCGGCGTGGTGTTCGCCGACGTCCGCGGCTCGACCGCGCTCGGCGAGCAGTCGACGGCGACGGCCTTCGCCGACCGGCTCAACCGGTTCTACGCAACCGCCACCGAGGTGCTGATCTCGCACGACGGCGTGATCGACAAGCTCATCGGCGACGAGGTGATGGCGCTGTTCGTCCAAGGGCTCGCCGGCGAGGACTACCGGCGCAAGGCGGCCCTCGCGGCGCTCGACCTGGCCGCGGCGATCGACGACGTCCCCGTGGGCGTGGCGGCCAACGCCGGCGTGGCGTTCGTGGGCAACGTGGGGTCGGGGACCGTGATGGACTTCACTGCGCTCGGCGACGCCGTGAACGTGGGCGCCCGCCTCCAGTCCCACGCGGCGCCCGGTGAGGTCGTCCTCACCTCGGAGCTGTACGCCCTCGTCGCCGCCGAGCACCCCGACGCGCGACCCGAGCGCGTCGAGGTGCGCGGCCGCGAGCAGCCGGTCGACGTGGTGGTGCTCCTGCGCTGACCGTCGCCGCCGGGCGCCTGAGCCGCCCCGTGCGCAAGTGTTCTGTGAAGAGGGCCGCGCTGCGACCGCGTTCCCGGTTGGCTACAGCAAGCGCGCGGGAGGTCGGGCGCTCCGGGCCACGAGCGCGGCGACCGCGACGCCGAGGACGGACCCGATGAGCAGCCCGGCCGTCGCGGCGACGGTGAGCGGGCCGGGCGGGAGCGCCGCCTCGATGATCAGCAGCGGGACGGTGAAGCCGACGCTGCCGAGCGCGCCCACGACGACATGCTGGCGAGAAGGGAGCCGCGGGTCGTAGCCGGGCCCGGCCAGTCGGCTGACTGCGGTGGTCGCGCCGGTGATCCCGGCGAGCTTGCCGATGACCCGGGCGATCACCACGGCCACGAGGACGGTGAGCGCGGCCGAGGTGCCGATCCCGGAACCGGCGAGGCGCAGCCCTGCGTTGGCAAGGGCGAACGCGGGCAGGATCAGCAGGTTGACCCACGGCTCGAGCCGCTGCTCACGATGGCGCGGCCCGCGTTGCAGCTGCCGCGGGGTCGGTCTCGAACCGCGGCGGATCCGTTCGGGCAGGCAGAGCCCCACGGCGACGCCGACGACAGCGGGCTCGACGCCGGCATGGACGAACGCCCACCAGCTGGCTGCGCCGAGCACCAGGTGGGCCGAGGGAGGCAGCCAGCCCCGCCACGCGCCGACGCCCATCAGTGCGAGGCACAGCAGCCCCAGCACCAGCGCCCCGACGCTCACGTGCTGGGAGTAGAAGCACACCAGGACGATGACGGATCCGATGTCGTCGGCCACCGCCAGCGTCATCAGGAAGACGCGGGTTCGGGGCGACGCTCCCGGCGCGACGAGGGCGAGCGCGCCGAGTGCGAACGCCACGTCGGTCGCCATCGGGATGCCCCAGCCGCGGCTCCCGGCCTGGCCGTGCAGGATCGCCAGGTAGATGAGCGCCGGGACCGCCATGCCCGCGGCCGCCGCGAGGATCGGGGTGGCCGACCGTCGCCACGACCGGAGCTCGCCCACCGTCATCTCGCGCCGGATCTCGAGCCCGACGAGGGCGAAGAAGCCGACCATCAGCGCGTCGTTGACCCAGCCCCGCCACGTCAGGTGCAGCCCCAGCGAGGTGGACACGCG
>JADGOP010000456.1 GCA_017882935.1 Actinomycetota bacterium | reverse complement strand
GCCTTCATCTCCTTCTCCTCGATCTTCTCGGCCTTCTTCATGGCGGCCTGGATCTTGGCGCCGGTGTCGGCGACGCCGACCACCACCAGGCCGGCCTGGCCCTTGTCGAGGTGCTCGCCGAGCTCCTTGAGGTCGCCGCGGCTCATGCCCGCCGCGGCGTGGCCCGCTGCCGCCCCCAGGAGCGCACCGCCGCCGGTGGTGGCAGCCAGCAGCCCGCCGCCGATCGCGGCGGCCGGGAACAGCGCGATCACGAGACCCGTGGCGAGGCCCACGCCACCGCCGAGCACGCCACCCACACGGGTGGGCGTCTCGTGCTTCTTCGTGATCTTGACCTTGCCCTTGGCGTCGCGCGCGATCACCGCGGCGTCGTAGGCGTCGATGACGCCCAGCTCGGTGGCCAGCGCCTTGACGGCGGCGTAGTCGGCCTCGGCGTCGTCGACCGAGCCGTAGACCCCGACGTACGCCATGAAGGTGTCGATGGGCATTGCTGTCTCTTTTCGCAGGTGGATCGTGAGCGTGGCCGACCGTAGTCGGCTCGAACGCGTCCGACTAGGACGACCTGCCGGTCGCCCCGGGAGCCGCTGCGGCCCCCGTGATCCCCACCGTGAACACCGCCGTGTCGAGGTCGGCGGGGAGGTCGATCGTGATCCCGTCCGGCTGCGCGACGAAGGAGAGCGGGGCTTCTTCCGCAGCGACGACCACGGTGGTGGGCGTCGCTGTGAACGGGAGCGTGAGCGTGCCCACGGCGGACGTGCGCTCCGGCAGCCAGCAGTGCGCCCAGACGGTGTCGCGCCAGGCCGTGTAGCGGACCTCGTGGCCCTCGACGGACCGGTCCTCGGCACGGATCCAGGGCCGCGTGCCCACGAGCCCGCGGTCGTTCGCCACGGCGCGCTCGGCCATCCACCCCATCCGGGTCAGCTGCTCCTCGGGGATCCGGGCATCGACGCCCCGGGGGCCCACGTTCAGGAGCAGGTTGCCGCCCTTCGAGGCGATGTCGACGATGGAGCGGAGCAGCTCGTCGCGTGTCAGGTAGTCGGCCTCGGTCGAGGTGCGGTTGTAGCCGAAGCCCTTGTCCATGCCACGCACGCACTCCCACGGCGTGCGCTCGATGTGGGAGAAGGACGCGAACTCGGGGGTGCGGTACTGGAAGAACCGCGGCTTCGGCGGCACCAGCTCGCCACCCCGCATCGCCCGGGCCGCGGCCAAGTCGACCACCCTGCGCACGGGGGCGGTCTTGAGCACACCCATGCCCTTCACGGGGGTGAGCCAGCGGTCGTTCACCACCCCGTCGGGCACCTGCTCGAAGTAGTGCCCGAAGAGGTCGTTGAGCCGGCGCTGCGTGGTGGGCCAGCTGATGTCGTTCCACAGCACGGACGGCCGGTAGCGGTCGATGAGCTCGCGCACCTGCGCCTCGGCGTAGTCGAGGTACGCACCGGTGGGCATGGCGGCGAGGAGGTCGGCGAAGGTGCCGATGGGGTGCGACTCGAAGGTCCAGTCGAGACCACCGGAGTAGTAGAGGCCAAAGCGCATCCCGCGCCTGCGCACCGCATCGGCGAGCTCCCCGACGACGTCGCGCTCGGTGTTCCAGCCCGACCGTGTGGGGTGCGGCACCTCTGTGGGCCAGAGGCAGTACCCGTCGTGGTGCTTGGAGACGAGCACCACGTAGCGGGCTCCGGCGGCGGCGAAGCGGTCGGCCCACTCGTCGGGGTCCCACTGCTCGAGGCCGGCGAGGAACGGCTCGACGAACGCCTCGTAGGGCCGCCCGTGCTCGTGCTCGCGGTGGAACGCGCTGGCAGGGCTCTCGGGGAAGCGGATCGAGTTCTGGTACCACTCGGCGTACGGACTGAAGGCGAACGGGTGACGCTCGCCGTTGGCCTGGAGCCGGGTAATGTCGTAGTCGGTCGGCGCGAACGCCGGCACGGCGAAGAGGCCCCAGTGGATGAAGATCCCGAGCTTGGCGTCCGCCCACCAGGCGGGGACGCGGCTCCGCAGGGCCTTGAGGTCCACGCTCACCGGCTCCAGCCGTCCTCTGCCATCGCTTCGTCTCCTCGGCGCTCACTCGCTGGCCGCAGTCGCCAGACCCTAGGCACCCGGCGCGGCAGGCTCCACCCGGTCGCCGCGGTCCCGCTTCAGCGCGTGGCGCCCGCAGAACACGAACCACCCGCCGATGACGAGGTACAGCGGGTGGAAGAAGCTGAGCGCCCGGACGAACGCCAGCTCCACGAGGATCCAGCCGACGAGCAGCGCGCCAGAGCCGAGGGCCAGCTCGTCGGTCCGCTCGGAGCCCCGCCAGGCCGACGCCGCGAGCAGGGTGAACGGAACGGCCACGAGGGCGGCGAGCGCGAGCCCTCCGAGGACCGGGCTGTGGAACGGGAGCCGCGCGTTCAAGCCGCCCTCGAGCGCCAGGCTGCCCGTGACGAGGCCGGCCGCGCCTCCCCACGCCGACAGGGCGACGAGCGCCGCGGCCACGGCCAGGCCGCGGCGAGGGTGCCGGGTGGGCTGGGTCGCGGTCATGGGGCTCCTGCCCTGCGAACGGAGACCGGGAAGGCCATCGGTGCGAGTGTTCCCGCCCCCGACCCCGGCTTGTAGGGGCGAAGGTCCCCGACGGGGTCAGGTGTAGGCAACCACCGAGGGGAGGGCGCGGGTGGTCAGCTCGGCC
>JADGOP010000072.1 GCA_017882935.1 Actinomycetota bacterium | reverse complement strand
GCCGGCGTGCAGATCCTCAACGCCAGCGACTTCAACGTCCGCGCCAACGTCGTGCGGTCCAGCGGTCGGGCGACCAAGGTCGAGCAGGACGCCACCGGCATCGTCGTCTACTCCCGCGACGCCACGGCCGCGCGCGGCACGGTGTCGGCCAACCGCGCCTTCGACCCCACCTCCCCGGCTACGCAGGTGCACGGCACCGGCACGGCGGGCGCCGTCACCAACGTGGTGTTCGACGCCAACGTCGTCGACGGCACCGCCGGCATCAGCCACGCCACCATGCTCACGGACTTCCCCGGCGGTGCCACGCTGCTGCCCACCCGCGCCATCCGCGCGGTCGCCGTGGGCCAGACCCAGGTCGCCGTCCTCCACGGGCTGGGCCACACCCCCGGGTCGGTGGTGGTCACGGCGCGCTCCGCAGGACAGGTCTGGCAGTCGGCCCCGCCCAACGCCTACTTCGTGTACCTCACGGCCGACGCGGCCGGGCGCAGCTGCGACCTGCTCGTGGGCTGACGCCCGCCCGAGCGGCGGTTCTGACCGGCGTGACAGACAGCCGATGCTGCCTGAGGCGGCACTAGTTCGTGTAGCTGTGCCAGGTGTCGATCTGCTCCGACGCCTCGAGGTCGGCCAGGCGGGCGAACCACTCGCGGGCCTCGCCGCGGTGGCCGCGGTCCATGGCCAGGTTGACGAGCTCGTAGGGATCTTCCTGGAGGTCGTAGAGCTCGTGGTCCTGGTCCTCGAAGGCGGAGTCGACGTCGAACATCTTGGGGGCGCGGGCCGGGCCCGTGGTCGGCGTGGTGCCGCCGCCGACGCCGTAGTAGCGCAGGTACTTGTGGCGGCCGTCGAACATGCCACGGATCGCGTAGCGGAGCGGCAGACAGCTCTCGTACCAGGCGGTGTCCTGGGCGAAGAGGATGGCGTCGCGCACGGTGGCCGAGGGGTCGCGCATCACGTGCGTGAGGTCCTCGCCCCGGAAGGTGGGCAGCTGGTCGCGCGTGGCGCCGCCGAGCAGGGGGATGGTGGTGGCGAGGTCGACGTGGCTGGCGAGCGACGCCGTCTTCGTGCCGGGCGCGGCCAGGCCGGGCGCCTTCACGTAGAGCGGGACTCGCATGATCTCCTGGTAGGCGAACGGGCCCTTGGTGCGCAGGCCGTGCGATCCGCACATGTCGCCGTGGTCGGAGGTGAACACGATGATCGTGTCGTCCCACTGCCCCGAGGCCTCGAGCGCGTCGAGGACCAGCCCGAGGTTGCGGTCGCCGTCCTGGTGGAGCGCCACGTAGTAGTCGAGGTGGCGCAGCCAGCGCTGCGTGTCGTCGCGCTCGAGCGTCCCGTAGAGCGAGTGCTGCTGGTCGTGGAGCCAGGTGCGCTGCACAGCCGGCTTGGTGAACAGGTCGTCGTCGAAGTTCTCGGGCAGCTCGTCGAACCAGCGCTCGTAGGGACGGTCGTAGACCGGGAGCGGGTCGGACTCCTTCCAGGCGGCGAAGCCGAGGATGGCCTTCGACAGCTCGACCTGGTCGGGGAACGCCTCCTGGTACTCCGGCTGGTCGATGGGGAACCACATCACGTCGTGGGGGTTGACCAGCCCCACGGTCAGCGACCAGGGCTTGGAGCTGCCGGCGCTGCGGCCCAGCCAGTCGGCGGCCTGGTGCGCGATCCACGGGTCGAACTCGGTGCCGGTGCCCGCCCAGCCCATGAAGTGCTGGTCGTTGCCCGACCAGTCGGAGAAGCCGTGCGCCTCCATGTCGGGGGTGGGGCCGTAGCCGAGGTGCCACTTGCCCACGTAGCTGGTGTCGTAGCCCTGGTCGCGCAACGCGTGGCCGATGGTGGGGACCTTCGGGTCGAGCGGGCGGTGGTACGGGAACACCACGTTCTCGATGACGCCGTGCTGCGGCACGTACTGCCCCGTCATGAGCGTGGCGCGCGACGGCGAGCACGGCGACGAGTGCGTGTAGTACTGGGTGAACTCGATGCCCTCGTCGATGAGGCGCTGACGGTTCGGCAGCTCCACTCCCTCCGGCAACCAGTCGCGCTGGCGCTCCTGGTCGGAGATGATGAAGAGGATGTTCGGCTTCTTGTCGGGCACGGCTACGGCCTTCCGAACTGCTGTTGCAGTTCCTTCTTCTGGATCTTGCCGGACGGGTTGCGCGGGATCTCGGGCAGGTGCTCGAGCCGCTCGGGGAGGGCCTGGACGCGCAGGCCACGGCCCCGCAGGTACTCCTGCATCTCGACGAAGGCGAGCTCGTCGGCGCCGGTCCTGACGGCGATCACCGCGCACACCAGCTCGCCACGGTCGGCGTCGGGCAGGCCGATGACGGCGACGTCGGCCACCTTCTCGTGCTCGAAGAGGAGGTCCTCGACCTCCTTGGCCGACACGTTCTCGCCCTTGCGGATGATGACGTCCTTGAGGCGACCGGTGATGCGCACGTAGCCCTGCTCGTCGATGACGCCCAGGTCGCCCGTGCGGAACCAGCCGTCGACGAACGCGTCGGCGTCGAGCGAGGCGTCGAGGTAGCCGCGCATGAGCTGTGGGGCCTGGGCCTGGAGCTCACCCTCGACGCCGATGCCCACCACCGAGCCGTCGGCGGGCGACACGGCCCGCAGCTGCACACCCGGCATGGCACGTCCCTCGGTGGTGGCGAGCTTGTCGTCGGGGTCGACGGTGCGGGCCATGGTGAGGATGGGCGCCTCGGTGAGGCCCCAGCCCGACACGATGCCCACCCCGCCCAGCTCGTCGCGCACGTCGCGGTGGAGCTGCGGGGGCTTGGGCGCGCCACCGCCGGGGCAGTTGCGCAGGCTCGGGAAGATCCTGTGGTCGCCGGCCGCGCGCTGCGCCTCGAGGTAGGCCATGTGGAAGAACGTGGCCGAGCCCGCCATGGTGACGTCGGCGCGGCTGGCGAGGGCCGGGGTCTCGGTGGGGTTGAACCCCTCGGTGATGACGTTGGTGAGCCCGTACATGAGGCTCGAGCAGAACCAGATCGGCCCGGCGATGTGCGTGACCGGGAAGGCCATGAGGTTGCGGTCGCCCTCGACGCACGTGAGGCAGTCGCACATGCCGCGGGCGGTGACGATGATGTCGCCCTCGCTGTGGCGCGCCCCCTTGGGGTCGGCCGTGGTACCCGACGTGTAGAAGAGCAGGTTGACGGCCTCGTCGGCGCGGGTGGCCGGGTAGACGGGCGCGGGCGGGAGCGTGGTCGGGTCGGCGTCGGGCAGGTCGCGGTTCACGGTGAGCACGTCGAACCCGGTGCCGCGCTCGGCCTTGATGCGCTCGGCCATGGCCACGTAGTCGAAGCCGCGCCACTCGCCGGGCACGACGAGGAGCTTGGTGCCGGCCTGCTCGGTGACGAAGCCCACCTCGCGATCGCGGTAGATGGGGATGATGGGGTTCTGGGTGGCGCCGAGGCGGGCCAGCGCGCCGAGCAGGATCAGCGACTCGTGCCAGGTGGGCAGCATCCACGACACCACGTCGCCCTCGCCGATGCCGCGTGCGGCCAGCCCGGCGGCCGCGCGGAGGGTGGCTTCGCGGTAGCCGCCGAAGGTGATCTCCCGGTCGTCCTCGTCGACGGTCATCACGTCGTCGGGCGTGCGTGCCGCCCGCTTCTCGACCAGCTCCCAGAAGTTGCGACCCTCGAGCATGCACGGCTCCTTCGCTGTGTGGTGACCCCGGACCCCCGGCACCGGTGACCCCTCGCCCCGGTGCCCTTTCTGACGAGGCGTCAGCTTAGGAGGCGCGCCGGGTGGCCACCGCCACGACCCGGCCGGTCCCGCTCTGTGTCGGATTTCACCACTCGGTAGGCTCGGTCGGATGGGCGAGGGGACGGGATCGGCCAGGTTGGCCGCGCTGCTGGCGTTGACCGGTGACACCTTCCTGGTGCTGCGCGACGGTCGGGTCACCCTGGCCACGGGCGCACCGCTGCTCGGGTACCTCCCCCAGGACGTGATCGGCCACCACCTCGCGGAGTTCGCGCACCCCGACGACGTGCCGGTCACGCTCGAGTTCATCGAGCGCATGCGTGCGGGCATCCCGTTGTCGGCCGGGGTGCTGTGCCGTGCCCGGGCCGCCAGCGGCGACTGGGTGCTCACGCGCCTCGAGGTGTTCGACCGCAACGACGACCCCGTCATCGACGGCACGGTCGTGCGGCTGCGCGTCGTCGACGAGGACGATGCCGTCGCCGAAACGATCGCGGAGCCACTGCTCCCCACCTACGAGCTGCCCTCGGCCACGCACGACGCGGGCGAGTCCACGGGTGCCCTCGCCTCGCTCGCCGAGGTGGTGCCGTCGGGCATCCTCGCCACCGACCTGCAGGGCTTCGTCGTCTACGCCAACGCGGCGGCCCGCGAGCTGCTCGGTGGCCCGGTCGACCAGCTGTCGGGCGACGGCTGGCGCGACGTTGTCCACCCCGACGACATCAACGACGTGGCGCGCGTCAGCGTGGCGGCGCTCCAGGGCGAGCGCAACGAGCTGATGTTCCGGGTGGTGCTGCGCGACGACCAGCGCTGGATCCTGGGCCGCTTCGCGCCGCTGCGGCCCATCGGCCGCATCACCGGCCTGGTCGCCACCTTCGACGACGTCACCGTGCAGCGCGAGGCCGAGGCCGCGCTCGCCCACCAGGCCACGCACGACGCGCTCACCGGGCTGCCCAACCGGCTGCTCCTGCGTGACCGCATGTCGCAGGCGCTCAGCCGTCTCGGGCGGGCGCAGGCACCGGTGAGCGTCTTCTTCCTCGACCTCGACGGGTTCAAGGAGATCAACGACGAGCGGGGCCACGGCGCCGGCGACAAGGTGCTCGCCGAGGTCGCCCGCCGGCTGCTGCTGGCCGTCCGCCCCACCGACACCGTCGCCCGCTTCGGCGGCGACGAGTTCGTGGTGGTGTGCGAGGGTCTCGGCACCCACGAGGCGCGTGAGCTGGCCGCCCGCCTCGTCGACGCCATCTCCCAGAACCTCACCGTCGCCGGCGCGGCCGTCCACGTGGCGGTGTCGGTGGGCGCCGCGGTGATCCACCGTCCCTCCACCGTCGACGAGGCCCTCCACCGGGCCGACGCCGCGATGTACCGGGCGAAGCAGAACCCCGACGAGGCGCTCGAGGTGACGGTGGTCGCGTAGCTCGCGCCCCGGGGCCAGAACGAGAACACGTTCTCGTTCTGGGTATGCTCCGCCGATGGACTACTGGGCCTCGATCGCGTTCCTCGACACCGACGTGCAGCTCGAGGCGGCCCGGTGCGCCGACGAGCTCGGCTTCGCCGGCGTCGCCGTGCCCGACCACCTCTTCTTCGCCCAGTCGCTGAAGGCCACGTACCCCTACACGCCCGACGGGGCACCGCTCTGGACCGCCGACATGCACTGGCCCGAGCCCTGGGCGCTGCTGTCGGCGATGGCGGCGGTCACGCAGCGGGTGCGGCTCAGCACCAACATCTACGTGGCGCCGGCCCGCGACCTGTTCACGGTCGCGAAGGGCGTCTCCACCGCCGCCGCGATCTCCCACGACCGCGTGGCGCTCGGCGTGGGCGCCGGCTGGTGCGAGGACGAGTTCGTGCAGACCGGCCAGGACTTCCACACGCGCGGCAAGCGGCTCGACGAGATGCTCGAGGTGCTGCCGAAGCTGCTCACCGGCGACGTGGTCGAGCACCACGGGGAGTTCTACGACTTCGATCCCCTGTCGATCGCGCCCGTGCCGACCAAGCCGGTGCCGGTGATCGTCGGCGGCAACAGTCCCGCGGCCATGCGGCGAGCGGCGCGCGTCGCCGACGGCTGGATCCCGGCCGCCAGCGTGAAGCCCGATGACTTCAGGCCGGTCCTCGCCGAGATGAGCCGGCTGCGCGCCGAGGCCGGCCGCGACCACCTCCCGTTCGAGATCATCGTGGCGTTCGCGGCGCTGCCCGACCCCGACCTCTACAAGCAGTTCGAGGACCTGGGCGTGTCGGGTGTGATGGCCGCGCCATGGCTCACGAAGGCGCCCGGCAAAGACCGCTACGGCTACGACGCCGACCACGTCCGCACCCGCATGGAGCGCTTCGCCGAGAAGCTGATCTCCTGACTCACCCACCCGCCCCGGGGACTAGCTCGGGGGCTTCTGGGCGGTGATCGACCAGTAGAGGATGCGGGCCATGGCGGTGCGCACGTCGTTGGTGCGGATGCCCCAGAACTCGAGCCCGTAGCGGTGCGCGGCCACGTGGGCCAGCATCGACACGAGGACCGCCGCGACGGCCGACGGGTCGACCTCGTCGGGGTGGCGACCCTCGGCCTTGAGCTGTGCCACGACCTCGGTGAGCGCGTTGGTGAGGTCGTTGAGCAACCAGGTGCGGATGGTGCGGAAGCGGCCGTCGCCCTCCTCGGTGGCGAGGTCGACCACGCGCAGCACCGGCTGGTTCTCCTCCCAGAACGCGAAGAACTCGTCGGCCAGGGCGCAGGCCCCGTCGTAGCCGTTGCGGCCCCTCCACTTGGTGTCGCGCACGATGTTGGCGAACCGGAAGTGCTGCAGCGACATCTCCTCGGCGAGCACGAGCACCGCCGCCTCGACGTCGGGGAAGTACTGGTAGAAGGTGGCCGGCGAGGTGCCGGCCTCACGGGCGATGTCGACCACCTTGAGGTCGCGGTACGAGGTGGTGCGCAGCATGTCGCGCGTGCACTCGAGCAGCCGGGTGCGGGTGGCGCGGCCACGGCGACCGGGCACGCGCCCGTCGGCGGCACGGAGGTCGGCGTCGTCGGGCTCGGTGGGCGGAGCGGCGGCCATCTCGGTCACCGCACCAGGCTACCGGGGGTAACCGGGCCGGTCGGGCATGGACCTGACACCGCGTCAGGTCGACGGATCGATGCCCGCGTCAGTCGGTGCCCTCGGCAAGGCGTTCGCGCAGCTCGTACTTGAGCACCTTGCCGCCCGCGTTGAACGGCAGCGCGTCGACGACGTGCACCGCGGTGGGCGCCTTGAAGTTGGCCATCTGGGCGCGGGCCCAGGCCTTCACCTCGTCGGAGTCGACGGTGTGGCCCGTGGTGGGCACCACGAACGCCACGCCCACCTCGCCCATGCGCTCGTCGGGGACCCCGACGACCGCCACCTGGGCGAGGTCGGGGTGGGCCAGCAGGAGGTTCTCGATCTCGGCGGGGTAGGCGTTGAAGCCACCACTGATGAACATGTCCTTCTTGCGGTCGGTGATGCGCAGGTTGCCGGCGTCGTCCATCACCCCGATGTCGCCCGTGTGCAGCCAGCCGTCGGCGTCGATGGCCTCCTCGGTCTGCTCCGGGTCCTCGAAGTACCCGAGCATGACGTTGTAGCCCCGCACCACGACCTCGCCGGCCTCGCCGCGCGGCGCCTCGGCCCCGGCATCGTCGACCACGAGCACCTCGATGCCGGGCATGGCCCGGCCCGACGTGGTGGCGATGATCTCGGCAGGATCGTCGGGCTGGCAGATGGTGGCGAAGCCGCACGCCTCGGTGAGGCCGTAGGCGGTGACGACCGTGTCGAACCCGATGGTGTCGCGCATGCGGTGGATCAGCTCGACCGGGATGGCCGCTGCGCCGGTGACGGCCAGCCGCAGCGAGGCAACCTCGGACCGCCGGAAGTCGGGGTGGTTCATCATCGTCTGGTACACGGTGGGCGGTCCGGGCAGCGCGGTGACGTGCTCCTTGGCCGCGAGGGCCATGATCGCCGGCACGTCGAACACCGCGAGCGGCACGAGCGTGGCGCCGCTGATGAGGCAGGCCACGATGCCGGCCTTGTAGCCGAACGAGTGGAAGAAGGGGTTCACGGCGAGGTAGCGGTCGTCGGCGCGCAGGCCGACGGTGTCGGCCCACGCCTGCACCGTGCGGAGCACCTGCTCGTGGGTGCAGAGCACCCCCTTCGGCTTGCCGGTGGTGCCCGAGGTGAAGAGCATGTCGGACACGTCGCCGGGCTCGAGGTCGGCGAGGCGGCGATCGACCTCGGCCGGGTCGCCCTCGTCGCCGACGGCCAGGAACGCGTCCCAGCCCACGGTCCCCGGGGGCGGCTCGCCCTCCGAGCGCAGCACCACGGCCGTGCGGAGGTCGGGCAGGCCGGCGACCGGACGGGCGTCGCCCTCGCCCCCGCTCGCCTCGCGCAGCATCGCCACGTAGTCGTTGCCGAGGAACCCGTTGACCGTCACCAGGGCCACCGCGCGGCTGCGCTCGAGGATCCACGCCGCCTCGGTGCCCTTGTAGCGGGTGTTGAGGGGCACGAGCACCCCACCCGCAGCCTGCAGGCCGATGACCGCGGCGACCCACTCCCAGCAGTTCGGCACCCAGATGGCGACCCGGTCGCCCGGCTGCACGCCGGCAGCGACGAAGCCCTGCGCCGAGCGACGACAGGCCGTGCCCAGCTCGGTCCACGTGATGCGCTCGTCGCCGTCGACGATGGCCTCGCGGTCGCCCAGGCGCCCCGCGACCTCGAACGCGAGCGCGGGGATGGTGCCCCAGCGGAGGTCGGCCCGCTCGCTCATGCCTGCCCCGACCAGATGGCGACCAGCTCGTCGGTGGTGGTGAGCGTGGCGAGCAGGGCAAGGGTGTTGTCGATCACCGCGTCGGCGTACTCCTGCGGCAGCCCGGCCACGGCGTCGCGGGGCACGACCACCTGGTAGCCGAGGTTCACGGCGTCCATCACGAGGTTCGTGAGGCCGATGTTCACCGACACGCCCACGCCCACCACGGTGGTGACGCCCAGGTTGCGGAGCAGCGCGTCGACGTCGGTGCCGGAGAAGGGCCCGAGGCCGTGCAGCCGCGTGGTGGACAGGTCGGTCGGCTCGGGCCCGAGCTCGGGGATCACCTGCGAGGCCGGGCTGTCGGGCAGCAATGGCACGGGCGACTTCTTCACGCCGTGGAAGAGGCGGGCGTTGGAGTTCGAGCCCAGGCCGTCGGGCCGGCGCGCCGCGAGCGCGTGGAGCACCGGCACGCCTGCAGCGCGGGCCGCACCGGCCAGGCG
>JADGOP010000455.1 GCA_017882935.1 Actinomycetota bacterium | reverse complement strand
CGGGCGAGAGATCGGCTCCCGCCGGGCCGGGCTGGCCGTTGGTGAAGTGCGAGAGGTCGCGCACCTCCGGGTGTGCCTGCTCGAGGTGCCGGAACACGAGCACGTGTCCCGAGTCGGCGGCCATGAGGTCGCCGCCCGGCGTGAAGGCGAGCGCATCGACGTAGTTGTCCAGCCTGCTCCGGAGCACCCGGACCCGGTGCGTCCGCAGGTCGACGAGGCCGACCTCCCCGCCGCGACCGCCGACCGCGATGGTGCCCATGTCCCGCGAGAACACCGCGTAGACGGTGGCGAAACCGAGCTCGTACGGCGCACCGATGGGTCGGCGCGACGCCACGTCGTAGAGCTGGAGCCCTCCCGCCCGGTTCACCACCGCGATGCGGTCGCCGTGGTAGTAGCTCGCGGCGAACGTGGCCGGGTAGGGGAGGCGGTTGTCCGGAGCACGCCCGGGTGAGAGGGGCGGGCCGAGCGGCCGCAGCGTCCGGGCGTCGACGAGCGTGACCGAGTCGGCGAGGTCCGGGACCGCCACGACTTTCCCACCCGCCATCGGGAAGACGTAGGCCGGCGCGTGGGGCACCGCTCGCGCCAGCACCGACTGGCCGTGGAGGTCCCAGACCGTGGCCGGTCCCCCGCGCCCGGCCACCAGGATGCGGCCGTCCGCCAGGAAGCGAGGCGACGCGGTCCCCGTCTGCGCGTCGATCGGCCGGCCCTCGGGGGCGAGCGTCGCCGCGTCGTAGACCTGCACCGGCGCGGCGCCACCGACGACCAGGCTCGAGCCGTCGGCCGCCCAGGCCACGTCGGCCTCGGACCCGCTGCCCAGCACCGTGCGGTGCCCGCCGTCGAGGTCCATCACCGTCGCTCCGGGTGAGGCCGTGGCCACGGCGACGCGGGCTCGCACCGGATCGAAGCTGGCCGACCACACCAGGCTGCCGGTGTCGAGGGGCGGTCCGACCGTGGCGCCCGAGGCCACGCGGTGCAGCACCACCCGGTCGTCGTTTCCGCCCGTGAGCAGCAGCCGCCCCGTGTGGTCGAACGCCACCGTCGTGACCGATCCGGTGTGGCCCCCGAATCGCGTCGGCTCGGCCCGGCCCGAGGACGTGTCGTAGGCGCGCACCCAGTCGGCGCCGGTCAGCGTCCGGGGGTCGCCGAACGTTCCGAACGCGGCGGCCAGCAGTCGGCCGTCCGGGCTGAAGGCCAGGTCGTGCGGCGCGGGTGGGGGCCCGCTGGGCACAGAGGTCCCGCCGCGACCGGCTGCACCCACCGTGCCGGCGGTGCGGACCACCGGGCCCCGAGGTCGGCCCGCCTCGTCGACGAAGGCGATCGACCCGTCGGCCCGACCGACCGCGATCGTGCCGTGGGGACCCACCGCCACCGCGGTGACGTTCGCGCCCGGGAAGCGGACCAGCGGCACCCCGCGGCCGACGTCCCAGCGCTCGACTCGGCCGCCGGTCAGCACGAGCGCCGACCCGTCGGCGAGCGGGGCCACGGCGTCCGACGTCGGGGTGGGGATGGTGAGTACGCGACGCGGTTCTTCGAGCAGGGCGCCGAAGATGGCGCCCCGGGTCTGGGGCTCGTCGCGGATGCGGTCGGCTTCGAGCGCCAGCAACGTTCCGAGGTAACGGTTCTCGGTCTGCAGCGTCCGCGACTGGGCCACGAGGCGGTCGGCCGTGGCGTCGAGCGACACCGCACGCGCGGTCGCCGCCTCGTGGTCGGCCCGACCCCGCTGCACCACTGCCACGGTGCCCGCCAGGAGGGCCAAGACGAGTGCCACGGCGGTGGCGGCCAGCAGGTTGCGCAGCCGTCGGTGCGAGCGCTCGCGGGACCGCAGCTGCTCCTGCTGCGCGGCGTGGGCCGCCTCCTCCCGTGCCGTACAGGCGCGCAGGAAGTCGGTCTCGAGCCCGTTCAGCTCCTCGCGGGGCCCCGCCCGCTCCAGCCACTCGGTGGTGGTCGCCAGGCGCGGACCGCTGTAGAGCTCGGTCGGCTCCTGGCCGAGGGCCTGCCAGTCCTGTGCCGCGCGTGTGAGGTGGCGGTGGATCCGGCGGCCCTCGCGGTCCTCGTCGAGCCAGGTCCGCAACCGGGGCCACTCGCGGATCAGCGCCTCGTGGGCCACTTGGACGGTGTGCTCGTCGATGGTCACCAGGCGCGAGTCGGCGAGCCGCTGCAGCACCCGGTCGGCAGCCGGCCCGTCGGGCGAGGCCGCCAGCTCACGGAGGTCCACCCGGCGGCTGGTGTCCTCGATGCCGTCACCGAGCTCGGTCAGGCGCAGGAACAGGTGGCGGGCTCGTGCCTGCTCGGCCTCGTCGAAGCCGCGGTACACCGCCTCCGCGGTCTGGGCGATGGCACCCCGCACCCCGCCGGCGGCCCGGTAGGCGGCCACGGTGAGCGTGCGGTGCGACCGCCGCCGCCACGTCTCCAGCAGCGCGTGGGAGAGCAGCGGCAGGGCGCCCGGCTCCTCGCCCACGTCGTGCACGATGAGCTCGACGAAGCCCGGCTCCGGCCGGAGGTGGGCCAGGTCCGCCGGTCCCTCGACCGCAGCGCGGACCTCGTCGGCGCTCATCGGGCACAACAGGGTGCTGCCCCGGTCGAGCCGGGCGGCGAGGTCGGGGTGGGCCGCAGCGTGGCCGTAGAAGTCCGCACGGAGCGCCAGCACCACGGTCACCCGGCCCCCGAC
>JADGOP010000454.1 GCA_017882935.1 Actinomycetota bacterium | reverse complement strand
GCCCGTAGTGGCCTCGGCGCAGTGCGCCCGGCCACGACGCTTGCGGACATCACGCACCGGTTTGAGCACCCCCCGCGGGTCCGCTAGAACGTTGGGCCATGGTCTCTCCCGAGCCCGCCCTCGCGGGTGACCTGTCGGCGGCGCCGACCGTCGTCGTCACCGGTGCCGCGGGCTGGCTGGGAAAGAACCTGGTGCGGGCCCTCGCGGGCGACCGTGAGCGGGTCCGCTGCCTGGTGCAGTCGGCCGACGAGGCCACCCTGCTCGAGATCGTCTCGCCCTCGATCGAGACCGTGGTCGGCGACGTGCGCGACCCCGCCGTCATCGACCGGCTGTTCGAGGGCACGCCGGCGCCCACGGTGTTCCACTGCGCCGGGGTCATCCACCCCGCCAAGTCCACCCGCGAGTTCTTCGACGTCAACGTCGGCGGCACCGAGCTGGTGCTCGACCGGGCGCGGCGGGCCGGGGCACGGCGCTTCGTCCACGTGTCGTCGAACTCGCCGTTCGGGGCCAACCCCACCCCCACCGACCGCTTCGACGAGGACTCCCCGTACAACCCCTACATGGGGTACGGCCAGTCGAAGGTCGAGGCCGAGGAGGTGGTCCAGCGCGACGGTGCCCGGGGCGACCTCGAGACCGTCATCCTGCGGCCGCCGTGGTTCTACGGCCCCTTCCAGCCCGACCGCCAGACCCAGTTCCTGCAGGCGCTGCGGCGCGGCCGCTTCCCCATGGTGGGCGACGGCACGCAGCAGCGCTCCATGGTCTTCACGGGCAACCTGGTGCACGGGCTGCTGCGCGCCGAGGTGGCGCCCAAGGCCGCGGGCCGGGCCTACTGGATCGCCGATGCCGAGCCCTACGAGCTGCGCACCGTCTTCGAGACCGTCCGCGACGCGCTCGAGGCCGAGGGGTTCTCGGTCACCCGTCGCCAGCCGCGCATCCCCGCGGCGTTCGGCGCGCTGGCCGCCAGGGCCGACGGCCTGGCGCAGGGCACGGGGCGCTACATCCAGGCGCTGCACGTGCTGGGTGAGCTGCGCGACACCATCGCCTGCGACATCGGACGGGCCCGCGCCGAGCTGGGCTACGACCCGCAGACCGACCTGCTCGAGGGCATGCGGGTGAGCATCCGCTGGTGCGTCGAGCGCGGGGAGCGGCTCTGATGGCCGACACGATCCTGGTCACCGGTGGCAGCGGCTACTTCGGCACGGTGCTGGCCGAGCAGGCCACCGACGCCGGCCAGCAGGTGCGCATCTTCGACCTCAACCCGCCCGAGGAGGCACGCGACGGCGTCGAGTACGTGCCCGGCGACATCCGCGACCGCGACGCCGTCCGCGCGGCCTGTGAGGACGTCGACGTGGTGTACCACAACGTCGCCCAGGTGCCGCTCGCCAAGGACCGCGAGCTGTTCGAGTCGGTCAACGTCACCGGCACCGCCAACGTGCTGCTCGCCGCCCGCGACGCCAAGGTCGGCAAGGTGGTGCACACCTCGTCGAGCGCCATCTTCGGCATCCCCGAGCACAACCCGGTCACCGAGGACACCCCGGGCCGCCCGCTCGAGGACTACGGCAAGGCCAAGCTCCACGCCGAGGTGCTGTGCCACGAGGCCGCCGCCGGGGGGCTCGACGTCACCATCGTGCGCCCGCGCACCATCCTGGGCCACGGCCGGCTGGGCATCATGGCCATCCTGTTCGAGCTGGTGGCCGACGGCGCACCGGTGTTCGTCATCGGCGGTGGCGACAACCGCTACCAGTTCGTCCACGCGAACGACCTCGCCGCAGCCTGCCTGCTGGCCGGCGGGCGCGAGGGGCCGACCACCTACAACATCGGCACCAACGACTTCGGCACCATGCGCGACACCTTGCAGGCGCTGGTCGACCACGCCCGCACGGGCTCCCGGGTGCGATCGCTCCCGATCGGTCCGGCCCGGAGCGCGATGAAGCTGAGCGCCGGTCTCGGCCTCGTCCCGCTGGCGCCGTACCACTGGCTGCTCTACGGCGAGTCGCTGTGGTTCGACACCACCAAGGCCGAGCAGGAGCTCGGGTGGCATCCCACCCACTCCAACGCCTCGATGGTGATCGAGAGCTACGACTGGTTCCTCGCCCACCGCGACGAGCTGGCCGACATGCACGGCTCGCACCACCAGTCGCCGGCCCGACTCGGCGTGCTGCGGGTGCTGAAAGCCCTGCGGTGACCACGGCCCGCTCCCGCGCGCTGCTTCTCGGGGCAGGTTTGCTGGTGCTCTTCGCCACTCCCATGGCGATCGCCCTGGTGTCGTTGCACCACACCACGTGGTACCCCATGCTGGACCTGGCACAGACGGACATGCGCGTCCGCGCGGTGGGCACCGCCCACCCGCCGCTGATCGGGCTGCCGGGACGCATCGGGCCACCCGGTCAGCAGGGAAGCCATCCCGGGCCGCTGAGCTTCTGGATGCTCTGGCCGTTCTCCCGGCTGGCCGGTGGAGGGTCCTGGTCGCTGTTCGCGTCGAGCTTCGCCCTGCACCTCGTCGCGATGGCGACAGCCCTCTGGCTGGCCTTCCGCCGGGGCGGCACCACGATCATGCTCGCCATGGGCCTGGTCCTGGTGGTGGTGGCGCACACGTACGGGGTCACAACGCTGAGCCAGCCCTGGAACCCGTACCTCCCGCTCATGGCGTGGCTGGTCGTGCTGCTGG
>JADGOP010000071.1 GCA_017882935.1 Actinomycetota bacterium | reverse complement strand
CCACCGTGGTGCGCAGGCCGGACGGCAGCACCACGACCTCGTCGCCGGGGTGCAGCACACCACCCGCCACGGTGCCCGCGTAGCCCCGGAAGTCGTGCCACTCGTCGGACCGGGGCCGCAGCACGTACTGCACCGGGAAGCGCGCCCCGGTGGAGGCGTGGACCGGGTCGACCTCGACGCCCTCGAGGTACTCGAGGAGCGCCGGCCCCTCGTACCAGGGCGAGTGCTCGGACCGGTCGACCACGTTGTCGCCGTTGAGGGCCGACAGCGGCACCGCGGTGACGTCGGGGACGCCGAGCCCGGTGACGAACAGCTGGAACTCCTCGACGATGTCGTCGAACACCTGCTGGTCCCAGCCGACGAGGTCCATCTTGTTCACGCAGAGCACGAGGTGCGGGATGCCGAGCAGCACGGCCAGGAAGGCGTGGCGGCGGGACTGCTCGACCACGCCGTTGCGGGCGTCGACCAGCACCAGGGCCAGGTCGGCCGTGGACGCGCCCGTGACCATGTTGCGGGTGTACTGCAGGTGCCCGGGGGTGTCGGCGATGATGAACTTGCGGACCGGGGTGGCGAAGTAGCGGTAGGCCACGTCGATGGTGATGCCCTGCTCGCGCTCGGCACGCAGGCCGTCGGTGAGCAGCGCGAGGTTGGTCTGCTCCTCGCCGCGCTGCACGCTCGACCGCTCGACGGCCTCGAGCTGGTCCTCGAAGATGGACTTGGAGTCGTACAGCAGGCGCCCGATGAGGGTCGACTTGCCGTCGTCGACGCTCCCGGCGGTGGCGAAGCGCAGTAGTTCCACGTCAGCGACCGGAGCCAGTGCGCGTACAGGTGTGTGGGTGACACACGTCCACCTAGAAGTAGCCCTCGCGCTTGCGGTCTTCCATGGCCGCCTCCGAGAAGCGGTCGTCGGCTCTCGTGGCGCCACGCTCGGTGAGGCGCGTGGCCGCGACCTCCTCGATGACCTCGGCCGGCGTGGCCGCGGTGGAGCGCACGGCACCGGTGTACGTGGCGTCGCCCACCGTGCGGTAGCGGACGATCTCCCGGAACGGCTCCTCGCCCTCGGCGAGCGTGGTCCACGGCGTCACCGCCAAGAGCATGCCGTCGCGCTCGAAGACCTCGCGCTCGTGGGCGTAGTAGATGGGCGGCAGCTGCACCGACTCGCGCTCGATGTACTGCCAGATGTCGAGCTCGGTCCAGTTGCTGAGCGGGAAGACCCGGATGTGCTCGCCCTGGTGGTGCCGCCCGTTGTAGAGGTTCCACAGCTCGGGCCGCTGGTTCTTGGGGTCCCACTGCCCGAAGTCGTCGCGGAACGAGAAGACCCGCTCCTTGGCCCGGGCCTTCTCCTCGTCGCGGCGGGCACCGCCGAAGAGGGCGTCGAAGCGGTGCTCCTCGATGGCGTCGAGCAGCGTGGTGATCTGGAGGCGGTTGCGGCTGGCCCGCAGCCCCGTCTCCTCGACGACCCGGCCCTGGTCGATGGAGTCCTGCACCGAGGCCACCACCAGGCGCACGCCGTGCTTGTCGACGAGCTGGTCGCGGAAGTCGATGACCTCGGGGAAGTTCTGCCCGGTGTCGACGTGCACGACGGGGAACGGCACGGGGCAGGGCCAGAACGCCTTGCGGGCCAGGTGGAACATCACCACCGAGTCCTTGCCGCCGGAGAACAGCAGGCCAGGCCGCTCGAACTCGGCCGCCACCTCACGCAGGACGTGGATCGACTCGGCCTCGAGCACCTCGAGATGGGACAGGTGGGGGATGTCGACGGGCGCGGTGCTGGGCATCGGGACTTCCTCGATCGAGGGATCGACGTCGTCCCCCACAGCTAGTGCTCTCAAATCCTGACCCAGCCGGTAGGCAATTGCAAGATGAGGGGCCCGGCCGTCGGGCACACCGGGAGCGGCCAGACTCTCCCCCGTGCCCGCTTCCTCCGCCCCGTCGGACCCGCCCGTCGCCACCCCCGACGACCACCGCCTCGCCGCCGACCTGGCCCACGCCACCGGCCGCATGCTCGTCGACCTGCGGGAGCGGCTCGCGGCCGACGGCGCCTCCCCCGATCGCATCCGCACCGAGGGCGACCGCCGCGCCAACACCCTGCTCCTCGAAGCCCTGGCGGAGCGGGCACCCGACGACGCGGTGCTGTCCGAGGAGGAGTCCGGGTCCCGCGACACGGCCACCCGTGAGCGGCGCGGCGCCGGGCGGCTGTGGGTCGTCGACCCCCTCGACGGCACCAACGAGTACGGCGACGTCACCCGCGGCGACTGGGCCGTGCACGTGGCCCTCGTCATCCGCCACCAGCCCGCCGCCGCCGCGGTCACCCTCCCCGCCCAGAGGCTCCTGCTCACCACCGACCCACCCCCGGCCCCGCTCCCGCCTGCGCCGGCCGTGCCCCGCATCGTGGTGAGCCGCAGCCGGCGCCCCCCGTTCGCCGACGCCCTGGCCGACCGCCTCGGCGGGATCGTGAGCCAGATGGGCTCGGCCGGGGCGAAGGCCATGAGCATCGTGCTGGGGGCGAACGACATCTACGTGCACGACTCGGGGATGTACGAGTGGGACTCCGCCGCGCCCGTTGGCGTGGCCCGGGCGGCGGGCCTGCACACCTCACGCCTCGACGGCACGCCCCTCGCCTACAACAACGCCGAGCCCCGCATGCCCGACCTGCTCATCTGCAGGCCAGCGTTGGCTGCGGTGGTGCTGGCGACGTTGCAGGACCTGGGTCGCTGACCCGCGGGGCCTCGACCAACAGCGGCACTGCGGCCACGCACGCCACCAGCACGAGGGCCTGCACGAGCGGCAGCGGATGGTCCTTGATGTAGGGCACGCTGACGACCGCCGACACCACGGCCATGCCGGGGAGCCACCACAGGAGGCGGTCGGTGAGCTTCCGGCGACCCGCCAGCGCCAACGCCACCGCCGCGAGTCCGACGAACAGGTAGTGCCACCACGCGAGCGGCACGAACAGCAGCACGGCCACCCAGGCCCACGCCCACTGCGTGTCGGCGTCGGCGTGGCGCACCCGCCACCACCACAGGCCACCGACAAGTGCCAGCCGCGCCACCAGGTACACGGGGCCGAACGCGGACGAGCCGACGAGCGCGGGCGACCAGCCGTGCACCACCGCGTCGATCGACCCGTTGAACCGGTTGGCGGCGGCGAAGCCGGAGATCGCCCGGGAGGCGTGCAGGAAGTCGCGGTACCAGGACACCGGGCCCAGCAGCGCGGTGAGGGCGGCGAGGGAGGCAGCCGCGCCGACGGCCCACCCCAGCACCTTCCCCCGTCGCTGCCACAGGAGCACCAGCACGAGCGCGGCCGGGAACGCCTTGAACGACACGGTGGCGACCCACACCACGGCCACCAGCGCCGCCCGCTTCTGGCCCCGCTCGGTGCCCGACAGCCCCAGGCACGCCGACAGGAAGAGCAGCGGCGCGTTCTGGCCCAGCGACAGGGGCACCATCACCATGGGCGTGAGCGCCACGGCCGTGACCGCGAGCGCGGTCCCCGCGTTGCGGGTGCGGGTGGCGAGCCGCTGCCACAGCAGCAACATTCCCGCCGCGAGCGAGACCGCCGCCAGGAGCCGCATCGCGAGCACGCCGAGCGACGAACCGAGGCGGCCCAGGACCCAGGAGAGGGGCAGCGCCTGCGGGGTGCTGACGTAGCCGACCACCACGTCGGAGCAGTTCGTGCCCGCCGGCGCCAGGTTGCACGAGGTGGTGGCGAACTGCGGCGACACGTCGTACAGCGAGGTCATGTGGGGCCGGTACACGTCGGCCGGGTGCGTCGTGGCCAGGTCCCCGGCGGCGACGAAGGGAACGGCGTCCTGCGCGAAGCGACCCTGCATGGCCACCGCGATGACGACCCAGATGCCGAGCATCGAGAGGAAGACGAGCCGACTGCGCGGGTTCGGTTGGTGGCGGCGGGCCATCATGCCGAGGCCCGGACCACCACGACGGCGGTGTCGTCGTCGGTGTCGCCCCCGGCATGCGCGGCGGCCGCATCGACGACCGCGGTGGCGAGCTGCGCCGCCGACGCGCCGGGCCCGACGAGCGAGAGGCAGTCGAGCACCCCCTGTTCGCCGAACTGGTCGGTGCCGCGGCGGGCCTCGGTGACCCCGTCGGTGACGAGGATGAGCGCATCGCCCGCGGCCAGGTCGATGGCGACATCGGTGAGCGCAGGGTCGTCAACCACGCCGAGCAACGTACCTTGCGCCTCCACCATGGTTGCTGACCCGTCGGCCGTGTAGAGGAACGGGCGCGGGTGGCCCGCGTTGGCGGCGACCACCCGGGCGCCCCGGTCGTGGGCCTCGACGTGCAGCAACACCGCGGTGCAGAAGCGGGAGTCGGCCACCTGGGCACCGAGCGCGGCGTTGGTGGCCGCGAGCACGCGCGCCGGGCTGGCTTCGCTGAGGGCCACCGCGCGCAGGGCGTGGCGCACCAGGCCCGTGACCGCGGCTGCGGAGGGGCCCTTGCCCGAGACGTCGCCGACCACCACGGCCCAGGCCCCACCGGGGAGCGGGAAGACGTCGTAGAAGTCGCCGCCGATGTCGATGCCGCCCTCGGCGACCCGGTAGCGCGCGGCCACGTCGAGCCCGGCGATGTCGGGGAGCGCGGGCGGGAGCAGCGTCTCCTGAAGTGCCCGGACCACTCGCTCGCGGTCCGCGTAGAGCCGGGCGTTGTCGAGCGCGACCGCAGCCCGCGCGGCGAGCCCTTCGACCAGGGCCAGGTCGTCGTCGTCGAACCGCAGCGAGCCCTCGGACCGGACCAGGGTGAGGCCGCCGATGGCCTGGCCCCGGGCGAGCAGCGGCACGGCGACGGCGGACCGGGGCGCGAGGCGGCGCAACAGGGCCAGGTGCTCAGCATCGACGGCCACGCCACAGAGGTCGTCGTCGCCGATGTCGGGCACGAAGTCGGCCGCCCCGGTGCGAACGGCCCGGCGCACGCTCCACAGGCCCTCGCCCCCCAGGTCGCGGCGGAGGTGGCGGACCCGCCGGGCGTCGTCGGTTCGCTCCGGCTCGGCGTGCGCGACCGCGGCTTCGGTGAGCAGGCCGCCCGCCTCGAGCAGGTCGACGAACGCCCAGTCGGCCAGGCGGGGCACGGCGAGGTCGACCAGCACTCCGGCGGTGCTGGCGGCGTCGAGCGACCCGGCGAGGACCGCGGACGCCTCGGCCAGGAACGAGAAGCGCTCGCGGGCGGCCTCGGCGGTGAGCCGGGCCTCGTCGGCGCGCGCCATGAGCCCCGACCGGATCTCCTCGGCGAGGCGACGCTCGGTGATGTCGGCGGCGACGCCCACGACCCGGTCGAGGCTGCCGTCGTCGGCCACCACCGCACGGGCGTGCGCCTCGAGCCAGCGCGTCTGCTCCCCCGGCGGACCGACCCGGAAGGCGTGGTGCCACTCGGGCCCCTGCTGCGCGTCCATGCGCAGCGCGGCGATGACCGCGTCGAGGTCGTCGGGGTGCACCCGTTCCAGCACGCTCTGCGGGTCGTTGTCGAACGTCCCGGGCTCGAAGCCGAGCAACCGCTCGAGGCTGGGCGAGGCCCACACCCGGTCCTCGTCGAAGTGGTACTCCCAGATCCCGAGGCGGGCGGTGTCGAGGGCCAGGTCGAGCCGCGCCTGGCTCTCGACGAGGACCTGCTCGACCCGGTGCCGCTCGATGGCGGCTCCCACCACGTTGGCGGCCGACTGCAGGAAGCGGAGGTCGTCGGCGCCGAAGCGACGCGACGAGGTGGTGGCGACACCGAGCACCCCCCACGGCACCGCGCCGCGGTGCATCACGACGGCGACGCTTGCCCTGAGCCCCAGGTCGGCGAGCGGCGCCGGCAACCCGAACCGAGGATCGAGGCCCACATCGATGCTGAACACCGGCGTGCCGGCCACCAGCGCGAAGCCCACCTGCGTGCCCCGGTCGTCGCTGATCGACTGGCCGAGCAGGTCGTCGGGCAGGCCCACCGCGGCGCGGAGCACGAGCTCGTGGCCCTCGGGGCGATGCTCGAGCAGCACGGCCACGTCGGCCTGCACCGCGATGGCCGCCACGTTGGCCAGGTCGTCGAGGAGCGAGGCCACGGGCACGCCGACCGCCGCCCGCGAGGCCAGGTCGGAGAGCGCCACCGCCCGCCGCTCGCTGTCGGCCGGGATGACGGGCCGGGTGCCGTGCCCCGACGGGCGCTCGGGTGGGGGGTCTGCCACGGCCGCGGAGGCTACCGGATGGGGTCACGACCGTTGCCTGGAGCAGCGGACCCGGTCGCTGCGCCCGAACGGGGGAACCGGTGCCAGACTGCCAGCCTCATGGCCGCCACTTCCCCACCCGCAGACCTCGACGTCGGGTCCTTCAGCGACGACCCTCCCTGGCTGCTCACCGACCCGACCCGGATCCCCTGGCGCATGGGGCTCGGCGATGTCCGTCGGGCCGTGGCCGCCGAGGTCCCGCGCCTCACCCGGCGGCGGCTGGTGCCCCCCGGACGGCGCCTCGTGCGGGTGGTGCGCCACCTCGGCGGGGCCCTCGGCGGCTGGGTCGTCACCGAGCGCCGCGAGGGTGGCCGCGAGTCGATCGCCGGGCTGTCGCGGCGGCTGCGCCTGGCGGCCGAGGCGCTCGGTCCCACCTACATCAAGCTCGGGCAGATCATCTCCTCCGGCGAGGGCCTCTTCCCCGAGGAGCTCGTCGCCGAGTTCCGGCTGTGCCGCGACCAGGTTCCCGCCGTGCCCTACGACGAGGTGCGTCGGGTCGTCCAGCGCGAGCTCGGCCACCGCCTCGAGGCGGTCTTCTCGGAGTTCGACCCCACACCCCTCGCCGCCGCCTCGATCGCCCAGGTCCACGCGGCCACGCTCACAACCGGCGAGCGCGTGGTGGTCAAGGTGCAGCGCCCGAACGTCGGCACCCTGGTGCGCAACGACCTGCGCGTGATGTCGTGGATCGCGCCGGTGCTCGTCGGCCGCATCCCCATCGCCGCGCTCGCCAACCCGCCCGCCCTGGTGGAGCTCTTCGCCGAGACCATCACCGAGGAGCTCGACTTCCGCCTCGAGGCCGAGAACATGCTCGACGTGGCCCGCTCGTTCCAGGAGCTGGGCCAGCGCGGCTACGTCATCCCCCGCCCGCACCCGCAGTTCGTCACGCCGCGGGTCCTGGTGATGGAGCGGCTCGACGGCTTCGCGTTCCACGACGTCGACGCCATCAAGGCCGCGGGCGTCGACACGCACGCGGTCATCCGCACCGGCATGATCGGCTTCCTCGAGGGCTGCATGATGAAGGGCATCTTCCACGGCGACCTCCACGCCGGGAACCTGTTCGTCATGCCCGACGGGCGCACCGCGCTGCTCGACTTCGGCATCACCGGGCGCCTCGACCAGAAGCGCCGCCTGGCCTTCCTCCGCCTGGTGATGGGCGCCACCACCAACGACCTCATGAGCCAGCTCGCAGCGTTCCGCGACCTCGGGGCGCTGCCGCCCGACACCGACCTGGCCGCGGTGGTCGACGACCTCGGCCTCGACCAGGCGGCGGTCGACATCACCGACCTCACGCCCGAGGAGCTCACCGGCGAGATCCAGCGCGTCATCAAGGCGCTGCTCGGCATCGGCGCCCGCCTGCCCAAGGACCTCATGCTCTTCGTCAAGAACATGGTGTTCCTCGACGGCGCCATCGCCACGCTCGCACCCGACCTCGACCTGTTCGCCGAGCTGGCCGACATCACCACCTACTTCGCGGTGCACCACGGTGAGCAGATCGCCGCCGACGTGGGCGTCGCCGTCGACGCCTGGGAGATGGACCTCACCGGCATCAAGGCCAGCTACGGCGTCGACCCCGCGGTCACCGACTCGCTCACCTACGACGAGCTGCAGTCGCGCCGCGAGCTCATCCGCACCCGGATGGAGCGCCACGACACCAGCGGCATCCGCCGCACCGCCCTGGGCCGCGACCGGACCAAGGGGCGCCGCCGCCGCAAGTCGGGCTGATCCGCCGAGGCCTGGTCCCGAACCGACCGTCACGGTCGGATTCGGACCAGACCTCGCCCGTCGTCCCGTACCATCGACGACCGTGCGCCTGGTGATCGCGACCTGTTCGGTCGACTACGTGGGACGGCTCACCGCCCACCTGCCGCTGGCCACCCGGCTGCTCATGGTCAAGGCCGACGGCTGCGTGGCCATCCATGCCGACGGTGGGGCCTACAAGCCGCTCAACTGGATGACGGCCCCCAACCGCCTCGAGGAGGAGCCCGGGCGGTGGACGGTGACCAACCCCAAGGGCGAGCAGCTGCTCATCACCCTCGAGGAGGTGCTGTCGGACTCGTCGTGGGAGCTCGGCATCGACCCGGGCCTGCAGAAGGACGGCGTCGAGGCCCACCTGCAGGAGCTGCTGGCCGCCAACTGCGAGGCCATGGGCGCGGGCCTGCGCCTGGTGCGCCGCGAGTTCCCCACCGACATCGGTCCCGTCGACCTGCTCTGCAAGGCGGCCGACGGCACCACGGTGGCCATCGAGGTGAAGCGGCGCGGCGAGCTCGACGGCGTCGAGCAGCTCACCCGCTACCTCGAGTTCCTCAACCGTGACCCCATGCTCCGACCCGTGCGCGGCATGTTCGTGGCCCAGCAGATCAAGCCCCAGGCGAAGGTGCTGGCCGCGGACCGCGCCATCGAGTGGCTCGAGGTCGACTACGACGAGCTGCGCGGGATCGAGTCCACCGAGCTCCGCCTCTTCTGACCCGACCACCGATCGGCTGGCCGAGCGGGGCGAGCACCGCAAGAATGGCGCCGTGACCACTCTCGAAGCACCCGCCGGCACGCTCGACTCGGCCCCGAACCTCGACCACCCGGTCTTCGACGCCGACAACCACTACTACGAGGCGCTCGACGCCTTCACGCGCCACCTCGACCCGGCGTGGGGGCCGCGGACCGTTCAGTGGGCCGAGATCAACGGCCGCAAGTACCACGTCGTCGGCGGCCGGGTCAGCC
>JADGOP010000453.1 GCA_017882935.1 Actinomycetota bacterium | reverse complement strand
GGCGTGCGGCGAGCAGGACGGCGAGCGTGGCGAGCAGCCCGCCGACGGCCAGGGGGATGATCAGGGTCCACCACCGCATCGCCCCGAACGGCGCGGCCTTCTCGGCCCAGCCGAGCGGTGAGAGCCAGGTGACCCACGTCTGTGTCACGTCTCCGACGCCCCGCAGCAGGTAGGCCACGGCCAGGGCGAGCAGGCTCCACACATAGATGCCCCGGGAGGGCAGGGTGACCTGGGCGAGCAGCGCCGCGAGTCCGGCGAAGGCGACGGCGAGGGCGCCGAGGGAAGCGGCGTAGAGGACCGATCTGCTGGTGGGTACACCGGAGACGGTGAGCCCGAGGGCGAACGCGATGGCGGTGACGACGATGGCGGCGGAGGCGTCGATGAGCCCGGCCAGCACCGGGACATGCCGCGCGACCCGGCCGGCGAGGACCGTCTCGAGCCGCCCGGCCTCCTCCTCACGCCGGGTGAACTGCGCGACGAGGCTGATCCCGAGCAGCGGGAGGAGGAAGGCAGCCAGGAAGCCGAACTCGTCCTGGATGACCCCGCCGAGACTGTCGATGCCCTCGACCCTGCCGTTGATCGCGACGAGCGCGTCACCGGCGGTGACGGCCTGGGCGTAGGTGTGGATCTTCTCGGGGGTGGTGTAAAGGGCGGCGACCGCCCCCGCCGTTCCGACCATGACGGCGATGAGCGCGAACATCCAGACGAGCGTGCCGCGGCGGTGCGTCCGCCATTGCACACCGAGCATGGCCCGCAGGCCGGTCGCCCTCATCGCCGAGCACCCTGCGACTCGCCGAGCCCGGTGGCATCCAGCGGCACGGCCTGCCCGTCATAGGTACGCAGGAAGAGCGCGTCCAGGCTCGGCGGGGTGGCGGTGAGGGTGTGGATCCGTGCGGCGTGCAGCCGGCCGACGACGGCGTCGAGGTGCTCGGCGTCGATGGTGAACCGGCTGTCGACATGGCCGTCGAGCCGCTTGGAGACGTAGTCCGCGACGCCCGGGGCGTCGGCGAGGCCCGCGGGCGCGTCGACGGTGACCGCGTGGACGTGGGTGCGGGTATGCCGTCGCAGCTCGGCGAGGGTTCCGGTGGTCACGGTCCGGCCCCGGCGGATGATGCTCACCCGGTCGGCCAGGGCCTCGACCTCGCCGAGGATGTGGCTCGACAGCAGGACCGTGCAGCCCTCCTCGCGCCGCTCCCGGAGGACCTCCTGGAATGCCTGTTCCATGAGCGGGTCCAGCCCGGAGGTGGGCTCGTCGAGCACCAGCAGGTCGGCGTCGGCGGCGAGGGCGGCGATGAGGGCGACCTTCTGCCGGTTGCCCTTGGAGTAGTCGCGGACACGCTTGGTCGGGTCGAGGTCGAACCGCTCGATGAGGGCGGCCCGGCGGGCCTCGTCGAGCCCGCCCTGGGTCGCGCCGAGGACGTCGAGGCACTGGCCGCCGGTGAGCCCCGGCCAGAGTGCGACGTCGCCAGCGACATAGGCGAGTCGTTCGTGGAGCGTCGCCGCCTGACGCCAGGGGTCGCCGCCGAAGAGCTCGACGTGGCCGCCGCTGGCGCGGATGAGGCCGATGACGACACGGATCGTCGTCGACTTGCCCGCTCCGTTGGGGCCGAGGAAGCCGTGGACCTCTGCGGGGGCCACCTCGAGGTCGAGCCCGTCGAGGGCGCGGAACCGGCCGAAGGTGTTGGTCAGCCCCTCGGTGCGGATGACAAGTTGGGTCGTGCTCACGGGGTGTTACTCCTTCCCGCGGGGCGCTCAACGCGTCCTCGGCGCAGACGATGGTGGCCTCCCCGGCCCACCGGTCGATCCCCTCGCGGGTCAGAGGTCGGCGCCGATCGCCATGGCGATCGGGTTCTCAGGAGGATGAGAGCGAGGTCGTTGACACCGGATTGACATCGCCAGTCATCCCGGCGAACAACTCGATGTCACTGTCTTGGACGCGGCGTGTTGCTGGGCGGCATCCCCGACCTCCATGTCAGGCCGCCCACCGGTCGCCCAGCCGTCGCGCAGCATCCATGTAGGACTCCGTCGACCATCACTGCCGGTCGCGCTCCCATCCCAGAGGCTCGATCAGACCGCTGGTCTGAGTGCGGTGCGCGACGAGCACCGCGAACTTTCGCTCGAGCAACTCGACCTCACCGTGTACGGCAAAGGCCAGATCGGACGATGAACCCGACGGCGGAGGTGAACCCTCGAACCACACGCCGACCTCGTCGTTGACCGCTCCCCAGGTCCGGTGGAACTCGGGGGTGAACGTTGCGTACCAGAGGCGCCCGCGCCGACCGGCCCGGATCCAGGCGGTTCCGACGTCATGGTCAACGCCGAGACCTCAATCGGTGCGCTCATTCCATCCTCCCCACAGTCTCGTCGGGAACGGCGAAGGCTCCGCCTCGGTAGATCTCCATCACGGTGTTCCCCCAGCGGCGCAGGCCCTGTCGGCTGAGCGGATCAACTCCCAGCACCCGGGCCACCTCGTCGCGGAGCAGCACCACCGCAAGGTCGTTGATCAGCAGGAACGCGGCCCGCGCCGACCGGTCGGCGCTCGGCCGCAGCACGCCTGCCGATTCCAGGTCCGCCAAACTGGCGACCGTCGCGGCGTACAACGACCCGAACAGCGCGGTCGCCGCGGGGCCGCCGTCGATCAGCAGTCGCCGAAGGTAGGCCAGCACCGCC
>JADGOP010000452.1 GCA_017882935.1 Actinomycetota bacterium | reverse complement strand
AGAAGGGCAGCCTGGTGATGGGCACCACGTGGCAGGTGATCGCCAACACCATCAACGGCACCAAGGCCGGTTCGGTGCAGACCGTGCTGCCCAAGGAGGGCTCCACCGCCTGGTCCGACACCTGGATGGTCTCGTCCAAGGCCAAGCACCCGAACTGCATGTACAAGTGGATGAACTACATCACCAGCCCCTCGGTGCAGGCCCAGGTCGCCCAGTACTTCGGCGAGGCCCCGGCCAACCCGCAGGCGTGCACCATCGCGGAGGCCGGCTTCTGTTCGCAGTACCACGCCACCGACGCCGCGTTCGCCGCGAAGCTCTACTACTGGACCACGCCGACCAAGGCGTGCCTCGACGGCAGCGGCAAGACGGACTGCTTGAACTACCAGCAGTGGACCCAGGCGTGGAACGACCTGCGCGCCTCGTGACCGTCTGACGTCGTGACCGCACCGGTCGCCGAGCCCATGCCCCCGGCACCGGTGCGGTCGGACGCGGGCGAACCCCCGCAGCGGGGTGGTCCCAGCCGCCGCCTCGCCCGCACGTTCGACCGCCACCCGCGGGCCCAGCTCGGCGGCCTGCTGACCGGACCGATGCTGTGGCTGTTGGTGATCTACGTCGGCTCGCTCGTGTCGCTGCTGCTCACGTCGCTCTACACGACCGACGACTTCACGGGGAACGTGGTCAAGACCACCAGTACCGCCAACTTCCAGGAGCTGTTCCGCGACCCGACGTTCCGCATCGTCACCTTCCGGACCCTCGGCATCGCCCTGGCGGTGACGGTCATCGACCTGGCGCTGGCGCTGCCGTTCGCGTTCTTCATGGCCAAGGTCGCCAGCCGCCGGACGCGCCGGCTCATCGGGGTGGCCGTCGTCCTCCCGCTCTGGGCCAGCTACCTGGTGAAGGCGTACTGCTGGCGGGTGATGTTCGACCCCGAGGGCGGGGTGCTGCGCAAGACGTTCGGCTTCTCGCCGGGCTTCGGCGTGAAGAGCACGGTGATCGTGCTCGCCTACCTGTGGCTGCCGTACATGGTCCTGCCCATCTACGCCGGGCTCGAGAAGCTGCCCAACTCGCTGCTCGACGCCGCGAGCGACCTCGGCGCGAAGACCGGCCGCACCTTCCGCTCGGTGGTGCTCCCGATGCTCACCCCGTCGATCGCGGCCGGCGCCATCTTCACCTTCTCGCTCTCGCTCGGTGACTACATCACCGTGCAGATCGTGGGCGGCAAGGCGCAGACGCTCGGCAACGTCATCTACCGCGACTTCGGGTCCGGCAACCTCCCGCAGGCGGCGGCGCTGGCCACCGTGCCGGTCGTGATCATGGTGATCGTGCTCCTGGCGATCCGCCGCACCGGGGCGCTGGAGAACCTCTGATGCTGGTCACCCCCCGCGCCCGCCTCGTCCTGCGCCTGTTCACCGCGCTCGTGCTGGCGTTCCTCTACGTGCCGCTCATCATCATCGCCGTGCTCTCGTTCAGCACGTCGAAGGCGTTCATCTGGCCTCCACCGGGGTACAGCCTGCACTGGTGGTCGCTCGCGCTCCAGGAGAGCGGCCCCCGCAACGCGCTGTGGACGTCGGTGAAGGTGGCGCTGGTGGCCACCCTCATCGCGCTGGTCCTCGGCAGCCTGGCGTCGTACGCCGTGCAGCGCTTCAAGTTCTTCGGTCGCGACTCCGTATCGCTCCTGTTCGTGCTCCCCATCGCTCTGCCCGGCATCGTCACCGGTGTGGCGCTCAATGCGGCGTTCCAGCAGTTCGGCATCTCGCTCGGCTACCTCACGGTGATCATCGCCCACGCCACGTTCTGCATTGTCGTGGTGTTCAACAACGTGGTCGCCCGGTTGCGGCGCCTGGCACCCAACGTCGACGAGGCCTCGGCCGACCTCGGGGCCGACGTGTTCCAGACGTTCCGCTACGTGACGTTCCCGTTGATCCAGTCGGCGCTGCTCGCCGGCGGCCTCCTCGCGTTCGCGCTGTCGTTCGACGAGATCGTCGTGACGACCTTCACCGCCGGCCCGGGCATGGAGACGCTGCCGCAGTGGATCTTCAACAACATGTTCCGGCCCAACCAGCTGCCCACGGTCAACGTGGTGGCGGTGGTGGTGATCCTGCTGTCGATCATCCCCGTCTACGTGTCCCAGCGGCTCACGTCCGACCCCACCGGCGGCCTGGCCGGATCCGCCGAGGGGTGAGCCGGGACGTCCCGGCCCACCCCTGCGGGCTCAGGTCTGCGGTGCGGTGCAGGGAGCCCCGGCGCACACGTCGGTGACGGTCCCCGAAGGCATGAGGAAGTCTGACTTCTGCTGCTGGGCGAGCGGGGACCTGCGCGGGTCCTCGTGGGGGTCGTGGCCACCGGCAGGAGGCACGTCGGCCAGCGGGGCCACGGCGGAGCCGCTGTCCCAGTAGACGATGGCCGACCCGGCGAACGGGAAGGCGGCGATGCAGGGCACGTTCCACAACGTGAACGTGCCGGGGCTGCGGCCGCCCGCGAGCGACGGGCAGTTGGTGGAGGCGCCGATGGTGCGCGCCTCGGTGTCGGCCGCCACGTTCGACACCTGGTGGTCGCCGAACGCGATGTGCATGAGCACGGTGTGGTTGGGGGTGCCCGGCAAGGGATCGGAGGTGAGGTGGTTGGCGTACCCGTCGGGCTCGGCGCGGTCCCACTCGAGCTGGACGGCCAT
>JADGOP010000070.1 GCA_017882935.1 Actinomycetota bacterium | reverse complement strand
CTCGCCCGTGGCGTGGCCGATGCCCATGAGGGCGGAGCCGGCGTTGCTCATGATCATCTTCACGTCGGCGAAGTCGGTGTTGATGATGCCGGGGGTGGTGATGAGGTCGGTGATGCCCTGCACGCCCTGGAGCAGCACCTCGTCGGCCATCTTGAACGCGTTGACCATGGAGGTCTTGTCGTTGGAGACGGTGAGGAGCCGGTCGTTGGGGATGACGATCTGGGTGTCGACCTTCTCCTTCAGCTTCTGGATGCCCTGCTCGGCCTGCACCGAACGGCGGCGGCCCTCGAAGGTGAAGGGGCGGGTGACGACGCCGATGGTGAGCGCGCCCAGGTTCTTGGCGATCTCGGCCACCACGGGCGCGCCACCCGTGCCGGTGCCGCCGCCCTTGCCGGCGGTGATGAACACCATGTCGGCACCCTTGAGCACGTCCTCGATCTCGGCACGGTGCGACTCGGCGGCCTCGCGGCCCACCTCGGGGTCGCTGCCGGCGCCGAGGCCCCGGGTGAGGTCACGGCCGATGTCGAGCTTGACGTCGGCATCGCTCATCAGCAGGGCCTGCGCATCGGTGTTCACCGCGATGAACTCGACGCCCTTGAGGCCGGCGTCGATCATGCGGTTCACGGCGTTCACACCGCCACCACCGACTCCGACGACCTTGATGACGGCCAGGTAGTTCTGCGGGTTGCCGGCCATGTGACACGCACCTCCAGGGTGACGAGTGGTAGTTGAGCTGGTGATACGCGCCGAGCCGGACCCCCGACGGGAGCCCGGCCTGACCCTTGACTGAAGGTCGAGGGTTGGGTGAACCTTTGGTTTGGGTGGAAACCTTACGCACAGGCACTCGCACGGGTCAAGGTCGGCGCGTTCGGAACCTGGACGTCGACGGTGCAGAAGCTGTGGGGTTGCAGGTGGCCCAACATGGTGGCCACCGCGACCATCTTGGCGTCGAGCTCGGCGAGCGAGCCCACCACCACCTTGCCACCGGAGCGGATGCGCAGGGCGAGCGCACCGGAGCGGTCGACGGCGATCCAGGCCACGTCGGGCTTCACCGAGGCGGGGAGCGCCCGGGTGAGGCGGATGGCGGCCGTGGAGCGGGCCACCTGCCGCCCTGGCGTGGCGGGGGCCACGCCGACGAGGCGCACCAGGCCGGCGGGGGGGCTGGCCACCTGGGCCAGGGCGCGCCCGTGGACGTCGACGAGCAGCCAGCCCTTGCCGTGGCTGATCTGGGCCACGGGGTGGCGCTCGGTGACCGTGATGCGGACGGTGGCGGGCCACTCGCGGTGCACCGTGGCCGTGCGCACCCAGGGCAGGCGCCGCAACCCGGCCACCGCCGCCGCGGCGTCGACGTCGAGCATGGGCCGGCCGGTGTGGATGCCTGCAGCGGCCTGCAGCTCGGCGGCCGAGGTGTGGGCGGTGGGCGCGACGCGGAGGTGGCGCACCGAGAGCAGCGGCGACTGGGTGAGCCCGGCCAGCAGCACGAGCGTGGCGGCCACGCCGGCGGCCCAGGCGATGCGGCGCAGGCGGCGGCGCCCCTCGTCGATGCGGACCTCGACGCGGCGGGCCCGCAGCCGGGAGTCGACCACCACGCGCCCGTCGGTCGAGCGCCGTGAGGCGGGCACCTTGGGCGGCGCAGGCCTGCGACTCGACACCGGCTTCACGGCCTTCGCGGTCGCGGCCTTAGGGGGCGGCGGCCTGCGACCCGACGCGGGCGTCGGGGCCGCGCCCTTCGGGGGCGGCGGCTTGGCGGACGCGTCCTCCGTGGACGCAGCCTTCGGCGGCGTGCCCTTGGCCGGGCGGGCCTTCGGGGGCGGGTCGCGGCGCTTGGCGGCGGCGACCTCGTCGGGCTTGAGGCGCGGCGGTCGGGTGGTGGGGGGCGTCTGGCCGGTCACGCTTCGGCCTCGGGCAACGGCGGGAAGCCCACGAGGTGGGTCTCGGGGTGCAGCACCACGCCGGCATGGGCGGCGACACGACGTCGCACCTCGACCATCAGCGCGAACACGTCGTCGGCCCTGCCGCCCGCGTCGGCCTGGATGAAGTTGGCGTGCTTGGGCGACACCTCGGCGCTGCCCACCCGGAGGCCCTTGGCACCGGCGGCCTCGACCAGCCGGCCTGCGGAGTCGCCCGGAGGGTTGGTGAAGACGGAACCGGCGTTCTGGCCGCCCGGCTGGTGCTCGCGCCGCCACCGGACGATGTCGCGGACCTCGGCCTCGGCCGTGGCCGCGTCGCCGGCGGCGAGGGCGAACTCGGCCCACACCACGACCTGCGTGGACGTGAGCGCGGAACGCCGGTAGCCGAGGTCGAGGGCCGATGCGGGCACCTCAACATCCTCGCCGGTGGCGAGGTCGACCACGCGGACCCTCTGCAGGGTGGAGGCGGTGTCCGAGCCGTGCCCACCGGCGTTCATGCGCACCGCGCCGCCGACCGATCCCGGCACCCCCACCGCCCACTCCAGCCCGGTGAGGCCCGCGGCCGCGGTGCGGCGTGCCAGCACCGGGAGGCTCACGGCCGCGCCGGCTCGCGCGACGGTGCCCGTCAGGGTGAGCTCGGCGAAGCCGGCGCCGAGCAGGACCGCGAGGCCGTCGAACCCGGCGTCGGCCACCAGCAGGTTCGAGCCCTTGCCGACCACCAGCGTGGGGACGCCGGTGGCGTGCACGGCCCGGGCCACCGCGGCCAGCTCGTCGGGGTCGGCGACCTCGACCGCCACGGCGGCGGCGCCACCCACGCGGTAGGTGGTCAGCGGGCCGAGCGGCACGTCGGTGCGGGCACGGGGGCCGAGCAGCGCGGCGACCTCGGCGGCGGCGCTCACGCCGGCCTCCCGTCGAGGCGCGCCTGGACCTCGTCGGCCAGCAGCGTGATGTCACCGGCACCCAACGTGAGGCAGAGGTCGCCGGGCCGCAGCTCGCCTGCCAGGTAGCCGGCCAGGTCGGTGCGCCGGGGCAGGTACGCCACCCGCTTCCAGGGGTGCGCATCGAGCACGGCGTGCACCAGCAGCTCGCCCGACACCCCGGGGCGGGGGGCCTCGCCCGCGGCGTAGACGTCGGTGAGAGCCAGCACGTTGGCGCCGCCGAAGGCGTCGGCGAAGTCGGCCCACAACGTGGCGGTGCGGCTGTAGCGGTGGGGCTGGAAGGCGCACACCACCCGGCGCCAGCCTCCCTCGTTGGCCGCGGCCAGCGCGGCCTCCACCTCGGCGGGCAGGTGGGCGTAGTCGTCGATGAAGGTCACGCCCGCGGCGCTGCCCCGGAACTCGAAGCGGCGCGCCACCCCTGCGAAGCGGCCGAGCGCGGTGACCGCGGCCTCGACCGGCGCGCCCATGAGCACGCCGGCCACCAGCGCGGCGGTGGCGTTGCGGGCGTTGTGGATGCCGGCGAGGGGCAGGGTGACGCGGGCCAGCTCCTGCCCCTGGTGGACGACGGCGAAGTGGCTCGACGCACGCTCCCCCACCACCTCGACGATGCGGTAGTCGGCTCCGGCGGAGGTTCCGTAGGTGACGCCCCCGAAGGTGGCGGCCAGCGCGGCCGCCCGCTCGTCGTCGGCGCACAGCACGCGCGGCCCGGGTGCCTCGCGCACGAACTCCTCGAACGCCGCCTCGAGCCCGGGCCAGCCGCCGTAGTGCTCGAGGTGGTCGGGCTCGACGTTCGTCACCACCACGGCACCGGTGTTGAGCCGCAGGAACGAGCCGTCGGACTCGTCGGCCTCGACGACGAAGAGATCGCCCTCGCCCCACCCCGCGCCGGTGCCGATCTCGTTGACGTCGCCGCCGATGACGAACGACGGCTGGAGCCCGGCCTCGCGCAGCACCAGAGCGAGCATCGACGAGGTGGTGGTCTTGCCGTGCGTGCCCGCCACGGCCACCGTGCGGCGGATGTGGGCGATGGCCCCGAGCGCCTCGGAGCGGTGCAGCACGGGGATCCCGCGGCGGCGGGCCTCCTGCACCTCGATGTTGCGCTCGGGCACCGCCGTGGAGATGACGACCGCGTCGACGTCGCCGATGTTGGCCGGGTCGTGGCCGATGAACACGGTGACGCCCTGCGCCCGCACCCGCTCGACCGCTGCCGAGGACTTGATGTCGCTCCCCGTGACGTGGTGGCCCATGCCGACGAGCACCGACGCCACGGCGTTCATGCCGGTGCCGCCCACCCCGATGACGTGCAGCGAGCGCGGGTGCGTGAGGTCGATCGCCGAGGCCTCAGCCATGGGCCTGCTCCTCGATCAGGCGGGCCACCCGTTCGGCGGCGTCGGGTCGGGCCGCGGCGTGCATCGCTCGCGCCATGGCCTCGCGCCGGTCGGGCACGGTGAGGATGGCGTCGAGCTCGGTGGCGAGGCGTTCGGGCGTGCACTCGTCGTCGGGCACCAGCACCGCGCCCCCCGCGGCAACGAGGCTCTCGGCGTTGGCGCGCTGGTGGTCGCGGGGCGCGATCGGCAGCGGTACGAGGATGGCGGGGACGCCCACGGCGGCGAGCTCGGCCACGCTGCCACCGGAGCGTGACACGACCACGTCGGCGGCCAGCAGCAGCTCGTCGACCCGGTCCTCGTACTCGACGAGTTGGTAGACGAGCCCGCCGGGAGCCAGGTCGGGCGCAGCCGCAGCCGCGTCGGCGAAGTCGCGCCGGCCCACCACGTGGCGGATCGCGAGGTCGGCGCGCGACGCCCACGCGTCGGCGAGCCCACGCACGGCGGTGTTGATGCGCCGCGAGCCGAGGGAACCGCTGGTGACGGCCACCACCGTGCGGTCGGCGGGCAGGTCCAGCTCGGCACGGGCGTCGCGCCGGGCCGCGTCGCGGTCGGCGGCGACCCGCTCGGCGGCGGCCACGATCTCGGGACGGAGGGGGTTGCCGGTGACCACCGCACGCGGCAGGTCGGTGCCCTCGAAGGACACGGCCGACGCCGCGGCGAAGCGGCGCAAAGTTCGATTGACCGCGCCGGCGCGGGCGTTCTGCTCGAGCAGCACCAGCGGCACGCGGCACACGACCGCGCCGACGCCGCACGCGAAGCTGGCATAGCCGCCGAGCACCACCACCACCGCGGGTCGGCGCCGCCGCACGATGCCGATGCCGCGCCACAGACCACGCACCAGGCCCCACGCCGCGGCCAGGTTCTGGACCGTCAGGCGGCGCTGGATGCCGCGGCCCGGCAGCTCGTCGAGCGAGAACCCTGCCGGGGGGACGAGCGACCGCTCGACGCCACGGTCGCCGCCGACGAAGTGGATCTCGGAGGGCTTGCGGCCGTGCGCGACGAGTGCCTCGGCCACGGCGATGCCGGGGAGGAGGTGACCAGCGGTGCCCCCGCCGGCGATGAGGACGATCGACCGAGGGTCCGGTGCCGTCATCCGCGCGCGCTGGACGGTGCCGTGCCCTGGAGCCGCCGGCTCCGGACCCGACGGTCGGCGGTGCGGGCCCGGGCCGAGGCCGGTGCCTTGGCGGCGACCGGCGCGGGGTGCCGGGCCACGTTGAGCAGCAGGCCCGCCGCGGCCAGCGTGAGCAGCAGGGAGGAGCCGCCGAAGGAGATGAACGGCAGCGGCACCCCGGTGATGGGGAGGATGCCGATGACCGCGCCGATGTTCACGAACGCCTGGACCACGAGCCAGGTGGTGATGCCCGTGGCCATGAGCGTGCCGAACAGGTCGCTGGCGCGCATGGCGGTGCGGATCCCGAGCACGGCCAGGGCGACGAAGAGGGCGATGACGAGGGTGGCGCCCACGAGGCCCAGCTCCTCGCCGATGATCGAGAAGATGAAGTCGGTGTAGGCGAACGGCAGGAAGCCCCACTTGGCGCGCGACGCGCCGAGCCCGAGCCCGAACATGCCGCCACTGGCGAGCCCGACCTGCGACTGGATCAGCTGGTAGCCCTTGTGCTGCGGATCGGCCCACGGGTGCAGGAACGACAGGATGCGCGCCCGCCGGTAGGCCGAGGCCAGCGCCAGGACCACTGCCGCTCCGGCGCCGAAGGTGCCGTACGCCGCCAGCGACCGCCCGGGCGCGCCGGCAACGACGAGGACCGCGAACACGATGGTGGCCACCACGATGGTGGTGCCCAGGTTGGGCTGCATCATGATCAGGAACGCCACCATCCCGAGCACGACCACCACGGGCCGCACCGAGCAGCGCACGTCGGTGATGCGGTCGGCGCGCCGGGCGAGCAGGTCGGCCACGAACAGCAGCACGCCGAGCTTGGCGATCTCCGAGGGCTGGATCTGGATGGGCCCGAAGCCCACCCAGCGCGTGGCGCCGTTGGCGGTGATGCCGACCCCGGGCACGAGGACCGCGATGAGGCCCGCGAGCGAGAGCAGCAGCGCCAGCCGCGCGTGGCGGCGCCACCACGACACGTCGACGTAGAGCATGAGGATCATCGCGATGACGCCGAAGAACATCCACAGCGCCTGCTTGGTGAAGTAGGTCCACGAGGAGCCGGTGTCGTTCAGCGCCACCACCGACGATGCCGACAGCACCATGACGAGGCCGATGATGTTGAGCACGACCACCACGGTGAGCAGCAGCCAGAACGTGCCGGTGTCGGTGCCGGGGGGCGACGGGATGCGCTCGCGGACGCGCGCCAGCGGCACGCGGCGCGGATCGCGGTCGGTGGTGGTCTTCACGTGGGCGCGCCCCCTTGCCGGACCAGCTGGTCCACCGCGCGGATGAAGTCGTCGCCCCGCTCGCCGTAGGAGCCGTACCAGTCGAACGAGGCGCAGCCCGGGGAGAGGACGACCACGTCGCCGGGCGCCGCCAGCTCGCTCGCGGCCCTGACCGCCTCGTCCATCGACGCGGCCGTGACCACCGGGCGCTTGCCGGCGAAGGCGGCGGTGACGTCGGGCGCGGCCTCGCCGATGGCGACCACCGCGCGGACGTGGGGCGTGGCCTCGGCGAGCACCGACAGGTCGAGCCCCTTGTTGCGGCCACCCGCCACGAGGACCACCGAGTCGAACGCGCCGACCGCGGCGAGGGTGGCGTGCGGTGCCGTGGCCTTCGAGTCGTCGTAGAACCTCACCCCGCCAGCTTCGCCCACCAGCGTGACGCGATGGGGGAGGCCACGGAACGAGCGCGCCGCCCGGGCGGCACCCTCGACGGTCGCTCCCCCGGTGACGGCCGTGGCCGCGGCCGCGAGGACGTTGGCGATGTCGTGCGGGAACGCGCGCGGCAGGTCGGCGATCGCGAGGAACGGCGAGCCACCCGGGGCCAGGAGCTCGCTGCCGAGCCGCCACCAGTCGGCGTCGCCGTGGAGCGAGAAGGTGACGAGGTTCGCCAGGCCCGAGGCGTTGCGGCGCACCACCGGGTCGTCGGCGTTGGCCACGGGTCGGTCACCCGGGCCGAGGTTGCGCCAGATGCGGGCCTTGGCGGCCTCGTAGCTGGCGAGGCTGTCGTGCACGTCCTGGTGGTCGGGCGCGAAGTTCAGCCAGGTGGCCACCCTCGGGCGGAACTCCGTGCTGACGCCCAGCCCGAACGACGACGCCTCCACCACGAACATCTCGGGGGCGGGGTCGTCGATGGCCTCGACGAGCGGCACGTCGGCGTTGCCGGCCACCATCGGGCGGCGGCCCGACTCGAGGAGCATCTGCTCGACGAGCGACGTCACCGTGGTCTTGCCGTCGGTGCCCGTGACGGCGAGGCAGGGCCGGTCGTCCCACTCGGCCGCGAGGTCGTACTCGCTGCGCAGCGGCACGCCCGCCACCGCCGCGGCGTGGTGCACCGGGTGGGCCTCGGGGATGCCGGGGCTCAGCGCCACGAGCTCGGCACCGGCGACGAGCGCGGCCAGGCGCGCCGCGTCGGGGGCCTCGGCCAGCTCGATGCCGAGGTCGGCGGCCGTGCGGCGCGTGGCGTCGGTCGGCCGGTCGTCGGCGGCCACCACCTCGTAGCCACGTCGCTGCAGCGCCCGCGTGACGGCGGCGCCGACCACCCGGAGGCCCACGACGACCGCACGCGGCTCCCCCACGGTCACTTCCGGATGCCGAAGTTGAGGAAGTCGGCGTAGTAGATGCCCAGGCCCAGCGCGGTGAAGAGCCCCGCGATGATCCAGAAGCGGACGATCACCGTGGTCTCCGGCCAGCCGCGTTGCTCGTAGTGGTGGTGGATCGGGGCCATGCGGAAGATGCGCCGACCGAACAGCCGGAAGCTCGCCACCTGCAGGATGACCGACACCGTCTCGAGCACGAACAGGCCTCCGATGACGGGCAGCAGGAGCTGGGTGTTCGACAGCAGCGCCAGGCCCGCCAGGCAGGCACCGATGGCGAGCGCGCCCGTGTCGCCCATGAACACCCGCGCGGGGAAGGCGTTCCACCACAGGAACCCGGCGCACGCGCCGGCCATCGACGCGGCGACGACCGCCAGGTCGAGGGCGTGGGGGATCTGGTACACGGGGTAGCGGAAGGCCCAGAAGCAGATGATCACGAACGCCACGAACGCCTGCAGGGCCGAGCCCGCGGCGAGCCCGTCGAGGCCGTCGGTGAGGTTCACCGCGTTGGTCATGCCGACGATGAAGAGCACCGCCAGCACCGTCCACCAGTACGGGCCGAGGTCGAAGTGGAAGTTGTTGTAGCGGGTGAACGACAGGTCGGTGTGGGGCGCGGCGTGAAGGTTGATGGTGAGCACGCCGAAGATGATCCCGACCGCGAGCAGCCCGAAGAACTTGGCCCGCTTGCTCAGGCCGAGGTTCCGCTCGTTGCGCACCTTGATGAGGTCGTCGACCATGCCGACGCCGCCGGCGCCCAGCGTGAGGAACATGAGGAACAGCCCGGACCGAGTGAAGACCAGCCCCTCACGCACGTGGGCCACGGCGTACCCGGTGGCCGCCGCGGCGACGATGGCGATGCCACCCATGGTCGGTGTGCCCGCCTTGGTGGCGTGCTGCTTCGGCCCCTCCTCGCGGATCGGCTGGCCCACCCGGTGGTCGATCAGCCACATGATGAGGAAGCGGGTGCCGACGAGCGACACCGCGAGCGACACG
>JADGOP010000451.1 GCA_017882935.1 Actinomycetota bacterium | reverse complement strand
CGTGGTCGGGTCGTCCGCCCCCCCGTCGGTCGACCGTCCCGGGGGGCGCACGGTGGCGCACCGGCCGCACCACCCGGCACCCCGCCTGTCGGGAGAGCGCCGGCTCACCGATGTGCTCGAGCGGTTGGCGTGGGTCGGCGCCTGGGCGGCGGGCGCCTTCGGGGCGCCGCACCTGCCGGACCTCCCCGAACGGCACGACGCCGCGGCGCGGCGGGACCGGGTCGTGAGCGCCGTTCGGTAGTGTCCCGCCGATGCTGGAGCCGCTGCGGACCGATGCCACGACGACCTTCGACCTCGAGGCCGACGTGGTGGTGGTCGGGCTCGGCTGTGCAGGCGCCGCGGCCACCATCGAAGCCGCCGAGGCCGGGGCCGACGTGCTCGTGCTCGAAGCCGCGCCGCTCGGCGGCGGCACCTCCGCGATGTCGGGCGGCCTCATCTACCTCGGCGGGGGCACCCCCATCCAGGAGGCGTGCGGCTACACCGACACGCCCGAGGACATGGCCCGGTTCCTGCAGGTCGCGTGCGGTCCCGGCGCCGACCCGGCCAAGGTGCAGGCCTACTGCGAGGGCAGCGTCGCCCACTACCACTGGCTGGTCGACCACGGGGTCCCGTTCACCGCGCGCTTCCACCCGGAGCCGAGCCGCGAACCGCCCGACGACTCGGGCCTGGTGTTCAGCGGTGGTGAGGACTCGTGGCCGTTCACCGACATCGCGCCCCCGGTCCCACGCGGTCACCACCCGAGCCACCCCGACAGCGCCGGCGGGTTCCTCATGCAGCGGCTCCTCGCCGCAGTGGAGCGCACGCCCGCCCGGGTCGTCACCGACACCGTCGCCGAGCGACTGGCGGTCGACGGCGACCGGGTGGTGGGCGTCGAGGCCTCGGTCGACGGTCGCGCCACGCTCGTCCGCGCCCGGCGGGGTGTGGTGCTCACCGCCGGCGGGTTCGTGTTCAACCACGACATGGTCGCCGAGCACTGCCCGGAGGCGTTGCGGTGCAACGTCCCCATCGGCACGCCGCACGACGACGGGCGCGGCATCCGCATGGCACAGGGCGTCGGCGCGGCCACCGTGGGCCTGGACCGCGTGGAGGTCGGCATCCCGCTGACCCCGCCGCGGAGCCTGGTGCGCGGCATCCTCGTCAACGGCGCGGGCCGGCGCTTCATGAACGAGGACACCTACAGCGGGCGGCTCGGCCAGGAGTTCCTGCTGCGCCAGGACGGGCAGGTCTACTTCGTCCACGACGACGAGACGTTCAGCGTCAACGTGGTGGGGTACAAGCCGAAGTGGGTCGCCGCGTCGGCCGCGGAGCTCGAGGAGGAGATCGGCCTGCCACCCGGCTCCCTCACCGACACGCTCGACCGCTACAACCGCGACGCTGCCGCGGGCCACGACACCGAGCACCACAAGGCCACCGAGTGGCTACGGCCCCTCGAACCGCCCTACGGCGTGGTCGACCTGCGCGTCGAGAAGAGCTACTACGCACCCTTCACGCTCGGCGGCTTGGCGACCACCGTCGACAGCGAGGTGCTCGACGGCTCGGGCGTCGCCATCCCCGGGCTCTTCGCTGCCGGGCGCACCACCGCGGGCATCGCGGCGGGGGGCTACGTCAGCGGCATCTCGCTCGGCGACGGCACGTTCTTCGGGCGACGGGCCGGTGTCGCGGCGGCACGCACCTCGTCCTGATCCGGGGCCGGCAGCGAGATGGGCAGCAGGCCGAGGCGCTGGGCGGCCTCGACGGCCTCACGGCGGTTGGCCACGCCGAGCTTCAGGTAGATGTGGCTCACGTGGGACTTCAGCGTGTTGAGGGAGACGATCAGCTCCCTGGCCATGTCGGCCTTGGGGAGGTACGTCGGGAGGTAGCTGAGGACCTCGAGCTCGCGCTCGGTGAGAGGGTCGACGAGCAGGGCGTTGCCCGCAGGGTCGGCGTCGTGGGCCGACGGCTCGGCGGGACCGGCGAGCAGCAGGGGGAACCGCCGCGGATCGCGCGCCGCCAGCGCACGCATGGTGGGGGCGACGTGCGGGCGGGCCTGGGCGAAGGCCTGGACGTCGCCCTCGGGCTCGGCCCGGCGCACGGCCTCCCCCAGCGTCGCGACCGCTGCGGTCGGGTCGTCGTCGAGCTCGTCGAGCACCGCCCGCCACACCAGCAGCTCGACCGGCGGCGGCACGTCGGCACGCTCCCATTCGGCGCAGATCTTGTGCGCGCCGCCCGGATCGCCGTCGGCGAGCGCGACGGCGACCGAGGCAGACCGGACCGCGGGCGTCTGCAGGCCCCGGTGGCGGGCCAGCAGCTCCACCGCGTGCTCGACGGAGCCGAGCTCCAGCAGCAGCCGCGCCTCGGTGGCCAGCAGCTGGGCCTCGAGCAACGGCGGGGGCGCCGGATGGCCCTCGTTGCGGTACGCGTACAGCCGCTCGACCCCGACTGTGGCGTTGTCGCGGACGAGGTCGAGGTGCGCGCGCTGGATCACGGTGGCGCACAGCCCCGAGGCCCGACCGAACCGCATGCTCAGCGACTGCGCCGCAGCCATGCTCGCGGCCGCGCCGTCGACGTCGCCGCGGCGCAGGAACACCCACGCCAGGGCCAGGTGCGCGTGCAGCGCCCCGGGGTGCCGCGGCATGCCGGCATCGCGGGTGACCGCCAGCGACCGGGCGGCGTGGCGCTCGGCGAGCCGCAGCTCACCGGC
>JADGOP010000450.1 GCA_017882935.1 Actinomycetota bacterium | reverse complement strand
CACGAAGTACAGCTCGTACGACACCTGTGTCGCCTGGGCAGGATCGGGCGGTACGGTCCCGGCGGTCTGTCACTAGGACAGCCCGACGGGGGTCCTACGGCGGCCCCGCCCAGCAGCACCGAGCAGCAGCCACGCGTGTCCGGGGTCCGACCCGGACACGCCCGCGTCCGGCACCGTTCCGGTCCTGAGTGTCGGACCCCCTCCGTAGACTCCGACCATGGGATCTGAGCGCGGGGCCGACACCCGCTTCGAAGTCGTGTCCGACTTCCAACCGGCGGGCGACCAGCCGACCGCCATCGCGGGGCTGGCCGAGGGCGTCACCGCCGGCGAGCGCTACCAGACCCTGCTCGGCATCACCGGCTCGGGCAAGAGCGCCACCATCGCCTGGACCATCGAGCAGGTCCAGAAGCCCACGCTCGTCATCGCGCCCAACAAGTCGTTGGCGGCGCAGCTGGCCAACGAGTTCCGTGAGTTCTTCCCCCACAACCGCGTCGAGTACTTCGTCAGCTACTACGACTACTACCAGCCCGAGGCCTACCTCCCCACCACCGACACCTACATCGAGAAGGACTCGTCGGTGAACGACGAGATCGACCGGCTGCGGCACTCGGCCACGTCCGCGTTGCTCACCCGGCGCGACACCATCGTGGTCGCGTCGGTGTCGTGCATCTACGGCCTCGGCTCACCCGAGGAGTACCGCGACAAGCTGCTCCACGTCCGCGTCGGCCACGACTACGACCAGCGGGCCATCCTGCGCAAGCTCGTCGACATGCAGTACGAGCGCAACGACCTCAACCTCGTGCGCGGCAAGTTCCGGGTGCGCGGCGACACCATCGAGGTGCACCCCGCCTACGACGAGACCGCGGTGCGCATCCAGCTGTTCGGCGACGAGGTCGAGGCCATCGTGGTGGTCGACCCGCTCACCGGCGAGAAGGTGGGCGACCTCGACGAGCTCGTGGTCTTCCCCGCCACGCACTACGTCGCCAGCGACGAGCGCATGCGCAAGGCCATCGTGCGCATCGAGGCCGAGCTGCAGGAGCGGCTGGCCACCTTCGAGCGCGAGAACAAGCTGCTCGAGGCCCAACGCCTCCGCATGCGCACCCAGTACGACCTCGAGATGATGGCCGAGGTCGGGTTCTGCAACGGCATCGAGAACTACTCGGGGCCCATCGACGGGCGCGCCTCGGGCGAGGCGCCGCACACCCTGCTCGACTTCTTCCCCGACGACTTCCTGGTGGTGCTCGACGAGAGCCACCAGTCGGTCCCGCAGCTGCACGGCCAGTACGAGGGCGACCGCAGCCGCAAGTCCACCCTCATCGAGCACGGCTTCCGGCTGCCGTCCGCGGCCGACAACCGTCCGCTGCGCTTCGAGGAGTTCATGGCCAAGGTGCCGCAGATGGTCTTCCTGTCGGCCACGCCCGGCCCCTACGAGCTCCAGGTCTCCGACCGCGTGGTCGAGCAGGTCGTGCGGCCTACCGGCCTCGTCGACCCCGAGGTCGTCGTCAAGCCCACCAAGGGACAGATCGACGACCTCATCGAGCAGATCAACGACCGCGTCGGTCGCGGCGACCGGGTGCTCGTCACCACCCTCACCAAGAAGATGTCCGAGGACCTCACCGACTACCTGCTCGAGCTGGGGGTCAAGGTGCGCTACCTCCACAGCGAGATCGACACGGTGCAGCGCATCGAGATCCTGCGCGACCTCCGGCTCGGCGAGTTCGACGTGCTGGTCGGCATCAACCTGCTCCGCGAGGGGCTCGACCTCCCCGAGGTGTCCCTCGTGGCCATCCTCGACGCCGACAAGGAGGGCTTCCTCCGCAGCGAGACGTCGCTGGTGCAGACCATCGGCCGTGCAGCGCGCAACGTCGACGGCCAGGTGATCATGTACGCCGACAAGGTCACCGACTCCATGCGCAAGGCCATCTCCGAGACGCAGCGCCGCCGGCAGCGCCAGATCGCCTACAACCTCGAGCACGGAATCGACCCACAGACCATCCGCAAGGCCGTCACCGACATCCTGAGCTTCCTCCGGCCGAGCGCCGACAAGGCACCTGTCCCCGGGGCCGGTCGCCGGCGCGACTCCGCGGCCCAGGAGGCGCAGCGGCGCGAGCTCGCTGAGCTCCCCGAGGAGGAGCTGGGTCGGCTCATCCGCACGCTCGAGGAGGAGATGCACGAGGCCGCCACCGACCTCCGCTTCGAGTACGCGGCACGGCTGCGCGACGAGATCAAGGACCTCAAGCGCGAGCTACGCGTGGTCGGCTGAGACCGCCCCGTCGGCGCCGCTGGTGTCGACCGAGGCGCGCCCCGTGGTCCGACGGTAGGTGAGCGCCCACACGGCGAGCGGGAGGGCGGGGGTGGCCACACGGGTGACGTCGATCGATCGGTAGGTCACGTTCTGCGACGAGCAGGCGAGCACGGCGAGCGTGGCGAGCAGGAAGGTGCGGACGGGCAGGGGCACCTTGCGACGCGTGACGCCACCCGCCAGCACCGTGGCCATGACGATCAACGAGAGCATGCGGTCGCCCACGCCCGCCGCGCCCTGGAACCAGCCGACGATCGGGGCGGTCAGCACGCCGCCGCGCGGCAGCGACAGGACGGGGTCGGCCAGCTGGTGCGCGGCGAACAGCGACCAGCCGCCGAGGGCGGCGACCGGCAGCACCGCGAGCGCCACGCGCTCGCG
>JADGOP010000449.1 GCA_017882935.1 Actinomycetota bacterium | reverse complement strand
CCACGGCCAGCGCCGTGAGGATCGCCCGCTGGCGTGGGCCCCAACGAGGCCGTGACAGGGACCGGTTGCGGGCATCTTCGACCACACCCTTCTCGAACCGCCGCCACCAGGTCTGAGCGAGCGCCTCGGGCCCGGTGGTCAGGGCCTCTGCAGGCACGAAGCCATCCGTGGTCTCGTGAGAGAGCGACTGCAGGTGGTCGAGGACCATGCGCTCGTACCCGGTGAGCGGCCCGTCATCGGGTCCTCGCTCTCGGACCCGCACCAGGGTGCGTTCGCCGACGGAGTCGATCGAGACGAACCGGCGCGCCGCGAGGTCGAGCAGGGTGGCCGGCACCGACTCCCGGCCGAGCTCCCAGTCACTCGTCACCAGGTTGACGACTGCAGGGGGCTCGCGTCCGCCGGATTCGAGCGTCGGCGGCCCCGGTGCCACCCGTCGGGGCTCCGATCGTGCCAGCAGGCCCAGCAGCGCGAGGCCCCACAGCACCGCGGCACCCGCCGCGGCGATCCAGAGCCCGGGGCCGAGGCCGCGCCAACGCTGGACGAGGTCGTTGGTCGCGAGGACCCCAGACACGAGCGTGGGCAAGGGTGTCACGGTGCTCACCGTCGTCGCGCTCGTCAGCGCATCATTTCTGGAGGACGAAGGCGTAGCTGCCAGGGCCCTGGTTGGCGTCGTTGACGACGAGTGACCACGTGCCCGACTCGGTCAGCGTGAACGGCGTCTCCTTTCGACAGCCGTAGCCCACGTGGCTGTTGCCCTGGGGGTCGTAGATCACGACCTGCACGATGTCGAGGCTGCACCCGGGGCCCCAGAAGTGCACCTGGTCGCCCTTGGTGCCCTTGAAGCGGTACACGTCGTGGGCCGCGACCTGGGGGACGGTCCCGGAGATCGTCTGGCCGTAGGCCGCGTCGGCCAGGACGTCGTGGCGCTGGAACCGGACCGGGATCGAGTAGCTGCTGTGCTCCCCGGCGTCGATGAAGAGGTGGACCGTGTACGTGGCCGTCTTGGTGAACGCGGCCCGGCCCCACTGGCACGCTGGCGAGGTGACCCCGAGCGCGGTGCCAGCCGGGTCGAGGATCTGCATCGCGACGTTGCCGTTGTCGTCGGTGCATCCGGCCGTGCCGAGCCAGGCCACGTCACCTGCGCTGACCTTCAGCGGCAGCTCCACCGACGTCTTCGAGCCGCTGAGCGTTCCGGTCAACGTGACGACGCGATCGACCGCGGGGGCGGTGCCTGCCGAGACGTGCCCGGAGCGGGCGTTGTCGACGGCCTGGCCGTACCCGTACATCGACGCGAACAGCGGATCGTTGGTCGCCGCGAGGTCGACCACGCACGCCTGGAGCAGGGTCGCGTCGGTGATGCCCGCGTCGCGGCACACCTTCTCCGCGGCGGCGCGGTCGGGGATGGCGCTGGTGTAGGGGAACTTCCGGTCGGTGTAGCTGGCGGTGTTGCGACCCTTGGGGTACGTGAAGAGCGACCCGGCCTGCGTGATGCGCCAGTGGTCGGCGAACGCATGGTCGACCGTGTCGGCGACAGGGGTGGTGCCGAGCGGTGCACCGGTGCCGGTGGAGAGGTCGTTGGCGGGGTTGCCATCGAAGTTGCCGAGGAGGCCCACCAGCTTGCCCTTGCGCTTCGGGGCCGGTGCCAGCTCCACGTTGAGCCCGAACGGGCCGATCGGCACGGCGCGCAGGACCGTGCCGTCGGGCCACGTGAGGGTGTAGCTGTCGCCGAACATCGTGGACGACCGGCTGATGGTGGTGCCGCCGAGGCGGTCGGGCAGCTTCGCGGTGACCGCGCCGTCGACGCGCAGCACCGTGTGATCGCCTTCGACCGCGATCTCGAGGCGCCGGCCGCCGACGCGCGTGGCCATGGCGGTGTTGAGCGACGCGAACTGCGAGGCCTTCGCCGCGACTTGGCGGACCTGGACGAGGAGGTCCCCGGTCGTGGAGCGGGCGAGGGTGAACTCGCCGACGGTCTGGAAGTCGTAGTGGAGCCCGTCGAACGTGGTGAGGTGCGGATCGCCGGTGGTCCTGCCGCCCCGCGTCGGGCCGGGTGGGGTGTCCGAGGTGTCGGAGGTGCCGCCGTCCCCGCCTCCCTTTCCGCCGCCTCCGCCCGGCACGGTGGGCGGCTTGTCGGGCTTCTTGCAGAACTCGTCGAGCGACTTCCCGGCCGCTCCGGCCTGGGCGGTGTGGTTGCCGCCGTCCAGGCCCACGGTGATGGGCCCCTTGGCGGGGGTGGTGTGCTCGGAAGCGCCGGGGCTGCCGTCGGGGCAGGCGCACCCGCGGTCGCGCAGGCACAGCGCGACCGGCCCGGTCTGGTTCAGCGGGGTGTCGACGCCGTAGCCCTCGTCGTGCAGGCGTCCGTAGCCGTCCATGAGGTAGACGATCAGCACGTCGGCGGAGGACTCGATGACGGCTTGCGTGGCCTGCGCCGGCCCTCCGAAGGGCAGTGCGTGGCTGTTGCCGGCCCCGATCGTCAGGTGCTCGGGTGTGGGGCCGGCGGTGGGCGGTGAGCCGGGCCCCGCCATCTTCCACGAGGGGTTTGCGGCATCCTCGAAGTAGCTCGCCCCCCACTGCTCGTAGTAGTCGGTCTCGCTGCCGGCGATGAGGACGCCGAGCGCATCGGAGTCGTGTCCACCCACGTCGGCCACGACGGTCGGCAGCAGTCGCGGCCACACCGCCGA
>JADGOP010000448.1 GCA_017882935.1 Actinomycetota bacterium | reverse complement strand
AGGCCAACAGCTTGTTCGACCTCCTCGAGCACCAGATCGTGCCGCTCTTCCACGACCGCTGGGGCGGCCCGGTGCCGCGGCGTTGGGTGGCGCGGGTCAAGTCGTCGCTCACCTCGCTGGGGCCGAAGGTGGTGGCGAGCCGCATGGTCCGCGACTACGTCGACGGTCTGTACGAGCCGGCCGCTCGCCACACCGACCGGCTCGGGGCCGACGACTTCGCGCACGCGCGGGCCCTCGCCGCGTGGAAGGCGCGGGTCGCCGCGGGCTGGCACGGGGTGCACATCGACCGCGTCGACGCCGACACCGCGCTGACCGACCTCGGCACCGGCCGCGGGGTGGCCGCGGTGATCGCCCTCGGCGACCTGGGCGCCGACGACGTCGCCGTCCAACTGCTGCACGGTGCGTCGGGCGAGCACGACGAGCTCGAGGCGCCCGAGATCACCCCCATGCGCCGCGCCGACGACCTGGGCGACGGCCACGCCCGCTACGAGGGCACGTTCGACTGCTCCCGCCCCGGCCGCTACGGCTTCACCGTGCGCGTCGTCCCCTCGCACCCCGACCTCGCCAGCTCGGCCGAGCTCGGCCGCATCGCCTGGCCCGCCTGACCCCCTCCCGCTCCCCCGCCCTGCCACCCCCTCCTGCGAATGTTCTGTGGGAAGCACCGGAAGGCGGGCACTTTTCCGGTTAGCTTCAGTTCGCGCTTGCACACTGTCATGAAATATCGCAGCATTTCAGTTCATGTCATGCCTGGACGAACACGTGGTGCTCATCGCCTCTCGGCAACACGGAGCCTTCCACCGGCGGCAGCTGACACAGGGCCGGGCCACCGACAGAGCCCTGCACCGACGGGTGGTCGCCGGGCAATGGGAACGGGCGGCACCCCGCGTCTACGTACTGCGAGGCGCGCCCGACACGTGGCACCGTCGCCTCTGGATCGGGCTCCTCGAAGCGGGGCACGAGACCTTGGCGAGTCGTCGGAGCGCCGCCGCTCTCGTCAGTATCCCGGGGTTCAGGCCGGGGCCGGTCGACATCCTCAAGGGCGAGGCGCACGAGGAGCGGATGCGCTCGTGCGAACTCCACGTCAGCTCGTGGATCCCGCCACACCATCGCACCACCGTCGACGGCTTCCCGACGACGTCGGTGGCCAGGACGCTGTTCGACCTCGCGGCGCTCGGCACACCCGCCCGACGTCGAAGGGGGCTCCCCTACCTCCACCCCGACCGTGCGGAGCGGGCGGTCGACGATGCCCTCGTGCGGGATCTCACCACGCTCGATGAGCTCGCCGAGGTCGTCGCCACCCTCGGCAGGCAGGGGCGACCGGGAACCCGGCGCATGCGCGAGATCCTCGAGGACCGCGGCGCCGGCCACATCGTCACCGAGAGCGTGCTCGAAGACCTGTTCTTGGGTGTCGTCGCCTCCGCTGGTCTCCCCCTCCCCGCTCGCCAACGAACGCTCGGTGGCGACGACCTGGTCGGTCGGGTGGACTTCCTCTACGAGGCCGAGCGCGTGGTGATCGAGTGCGATGGCCGACGCCACCACTTCGGCAAGATCGACGCCGAGCGAGACCGCTGGCGCGACCTCGAGCTCACTGCAGCGGGCTGGCTGGTGGTCCGCGTGACCTGGTGGCAGCTCGTCCATCAGCCCGAGCGGTTCACCGACCACCTGCGCCGCCTCCTCGAGCGGCGAAGCTCGGTCAAGCCCACGAACTGACCCCCAGAAGTACCCGTTTTCCGGGGCTTCCCACAGAACATTCGCAGCAGGGGCGGGGCGGGTCAGTGGCCGGTGAAGGTGGCCTTGCCGGGGCCGTGCTCGAGGAAGGACTGGACGCCGAGGGCGGCGTCGTCGGTGGCGAACACCTCCACGAAGAGCTGCTGCTCGAGGTCGAGGCCGCCGCCCAGCGTGATGTCGAGGCCCCGGTCGATGGCACGCTTGGCCAGGGCTTGCGCGGCGACCGCACCCGCCGCGAGCTCGGCGGCCCGCTCGAGCGCCCGGGCCAGCACCTGGTCGGGCTCGACCAGCTCGTCGACCAGGCCGATGGCCAGCGCCTCGGCGGCGGGCACCTGGCGGCCGGTGAGGACCAGGTCCTTCGCCCGCGCCGGCCCCACGAGCCGGGTGAGCCGCTGGGTCCCGCCACCGCCGGGGATGATGCCGAGCAGGATCTCGGGCTGGCCCAGGCGGGCCCGGTTCGACGCCACCCGGAAGTCGCACGCCAGCGCCAGCTCGCAGCCACCGCCGAGCGCCACGCCCGAGATCGCGGCGATGGTGGCGCGCGGGATGTCGGCGACCGCGTCGAGGGCGGTGCGGAACAGGCCACCGATGGCCCGGGCCTCGTCGGGCCCGCCGAACTCGCTGATGTCGGCACCCGCGGCGAAGACGCGGTCGCTGCCGGTGACGACGACCGCACCCGGCGGGTCGTCGGTGAGGTCGACGGCCGCGGCGTGCAACTGGCGGAGCACCTCGGTGGACAGGGCGTTGACCTTGCCGTTGCTGAGGGTGACGACGGCAAGGCCGTCGCCCCGTCGCTCGACGCTGACCAGCGCGTCGACGGGGCTCGGAGCGGGCTCGGGGGCGGGGGCGGCGCACATGGCCGCGACCCTACCGGCACCCGACCGTGCGGCTCCCGAGGCCTGGCGGCGGGCTACGCGCCGACGGGACCGAGCAGCTCGTCGGCGGCGTCGTAGG
>JADGOP010000447.1 GCA_017882935.1 Actinomycetota bacterium | reverse complement strand
CCGCTGCTCGTAGGCCAGCTCGGACACGAACGCGCAGATCTGTGGGTGCATGCGCCAGGTGCGGTCGAGGAAGATGCCCCGCTCGGGCGGCACGGTGTCGTGGCCGTCGAGGAGGTGGTCGAGGGCGGAGGCGCCGGCCCCGAGCGGGTGGGTGCCCTTGGAGGGTTGGGCGAGCTGCTGCGGGTCGCCGACGAGCACGACGTTGCGGGCCGACCCGGCGACGGCCAGGACGTTGGCGAGCGAGAGCTGCCCGGCCTCGTCGACGACGAGGTGGTCGAAGCGGCCGGCGAAGTCGGCCCGGGAGAACAGCCACGCGGTGCCGGCGACGACGTCGACCGTGCCCTGGTCGAGGGCGTCGACGAGCGGGGGGTAGTCGGTGACGCGCTCGACGTCGTCGTGCTCGAGGACCTGGTCGGCGTCGGCCTTCTGCGCCACCCGGACCCGGCGCCCCTGCTTGGCGGCCTCGGTCATGACGGCCTTGACCAGGTTGCTGATGGTGGCGTGGCTGTTGGCCGTGATGCCGACCCTGCGGCCGGCGGCGACCAGCTCGACGATGAGCCGCGCGGCCGCGTAGGTCTTGCCGGACCCGGGCGGGCCCTGCACGGCGAGGCAGCCCCCGTCGAGGTCGGCGGCGACGCGGATCACCGCGTCGGACGCGGTCTCGCCGGGTTGGACGAGGTCGGCGGTGGCGGGCCCGCTCGAGAGCCGGGGTGGCCGCTTGAGCAGCAGGTCGCAGGCGGCCCGGTGCGCGCCCGCCGCGTCGAGGCCCCGGTCGGCGACGTGCTCCGCGAGGCGCAGCAGGGCAGCCCGCTGCTCGCTGTTGTCGATGGGGCCGTTGGGGATCAGCGCCAGGGGATGCTGGGCCTTCGATGTGGCGCCCCGCTTGAGCTCGATGACGCCGCGGGCCGGGTCGTAGCCCACGATGCTGCCCGGGGAGACGTAGGGGGTGCCGTCGCGGTCGGCGGCGCTGCGGGCGAAGGGGTCGATCGGGGTCTGGCCGACGGCGAGCTTGGTCTCCTGGCCCGGGTCGAAGGTGTAGCGGTGGACCTCGGAGCGCTTGATCTGCCGGACCACGCCCACGTGGGTGAGGCCGGCCACGGCCTCGGTGTCGGCGGTGAGGTCGTCGAGGTCGGCCTCGAGGCGGTCGAAGAAGCGCCACCACTCGGGCTTGTCCTCGCGGCTGTGCCAGTCGAGCAGCTGCGCGAGCAGCCACCGGGCATGTCGCTCGGCCGGCGCGCCCGCGGGGGGCTCGTCGAGGCCTTCGGGCAGCAGCTTGGCGGTGACCTCGGCGGTGGCGACCTTGGCGGCGACCAGCTTGTCGGAGGGTGCCGCCGTGCCCGGCTCCGGTCGTGGCAGTGGCCCGTGCGCCGCCTCCCACTCGGCACGGCGGGCTTCGAGCCAGTCGCGCAGCAGCAGCGTGGACTCGCAGTCGACGCGGTTGTACGCCTCAATGTTGTCGAGGATGTGCGGGTCGCCCGACTCGATCCACTTCTCGTACTCCACGATGCTCGACCCCGCGTCGACGATCTCGCCGTCGCGGGGCGGCAGGTAGAAGACCTCGAGCTTCTTGATCGACAGCGAGGGAAGGCCGATGGCGAGGCCCTGGCGCACCACGCGGTAGAGGTCGACGAAGACCCGGCCGCGCAGCAGGTCGTCGAGCTCGTCGACCCGTGTGGCGTAGCGACCCGCCAGCTTCTTGAGGGCGGTGGTCTCGTAGGGGGCGTAGTGGTAGATGTGCAGGTCGGGGTGCTGCGCGCGGCGCACCACGACGAAGTCGATGAACGACTCGAACAGCTGCTGCTCGGCGGCCGCGTCGTGGGCCCACCAGCTCCGGAAGGGCCCGACCGCCCCGTCGACCCCCGGCACGACGACCCCGAACAGGTACTCGAGCCCGAGGTCACCCACGTGCGGGTCGCCCTCGATGTCGAAGAAGATGTCGCCGGGGCTGGGTGGTGGCAGCACCTGCAGGCCGCGGTCGGGCTCGGGGTCGAGCAGCTCGTAGGGCGGCAGCTCGTGCGGCCGGGTGCGGGCGGCGACCTGGAGCCGCGCCTGGCGCACCGCCTTGGCCAAGGTGGTGGGGGACAGGCGTCGCACCGATGTGGTGGCGGGGTCGACCGCGGCGAGCTCGGCGATGGTGGTGATGCCGGCTGCGTGGAGCTTGCGGGCCTGGTCGCGCCCGAGCCCCGCCACGCCGGACACGCGGTCGTCGAGCTCGCGCTGCGACGCGCACCGCTCCTGCCAGGCACACACGCCGCAGTGCGACACCAGCTCGGGGTAGGTGTGCGCCGGCGCCCCGGCGAGCACGAACTGCTCGAAGCGCTGCTTGGCGGCGCGGTAGTAGGCGGCGACGCCGGCGGTGGGCACGGTGACCTTGCTGCGATCGCCGAGCACCACGTGCACGCGCTCGGGGCGGACCCCGTGGACGCGCTCGATCTGCTCGGCGTAGCTGCACAGCTGGAGCACGGCGTCGACCTTGGCGCGACGCGCCAGCTTGGTGTCCTCGGGCTCGTAGACGTGGCGGCCCTGGGCGTCGGGCTGCGCCTGGCGCACCACGAAGTCGGCGTGGCCACGCCACCACACCGCCGGGTTCGATTCGTCGAGGAAGGCGGCCTGGTAGAGGACGTCGTCGCCGCGGGCCATGGCCTGGGCGGCGGCGGCCGAGGCGGCGCGGAGGCCGTCGACC
>JADGOP010000446.1 GCA_017882935.1 Actinomycetota bacterium | reverse complement strand
GGGGCAGCCGTGGCCAAAGAGGTGGCGACGGGCTGGTCGACTGCTGACCGGCCGCGGTGGGTGCTCGGGTCGGTCGGTCCGGGCACGAAGCTGCCCACCCTCGGGCACCTCCCGTACGCCACGCTGCGCGACGCCTACCAGCAGCAGGTGGCCGGGATGATCGACGGCGGGATCGACGCCGTGATCGTCGAGACGTGTCAGGACCTGCTGCAGGCCAAGTCGGCGATCATCGGCGCGCAGCGGGCGATGAAGGCGGCCGGGGTGCGGATCCCGGTGATCGCGCACGTGACCGTCGAGATGACGGGTGCGATGCTGCTCGGTTCCGAGATCGGCGCGGCACTGACGGCCCTGGAACCACTCGGCATCGACCTGATCGGGCTCAACTGCGCCACCGGCCCGGCCGAGATGAGCGAGCACCTCCGCCACCTCAGCCAGCACAGCCGCGTCCCCATCTCCTGCCTGCCCAACGCGGGGTTGCCGAGCGTGGTCGACGGTGCCATGCACTACGACCTCACCGCTGAGGAGTTCGTCGCCCACCAGACCCGCTTCATCGCCGACTTCGGCGTGCAGGTCGTCGGCGGCTGCTGCGGTACCACCCCCGAGTTCATCGCCGGGCTCGTCGAGGCCACGAGCGGCATCGAGGTGGCCCCTCGCAGCCCGGTGCACGAGCCGTCGGCGACGTCGATCTACTCGGCCGTCGCGCTCGACCAGGACACCGCGTTCCTCGGCATCGGCGAGCGCACCAACGCCAACGGCTCCAAGAAGTTCAAGGAGGCGTTGCTCGAAGCCGACTGGGACACCGCCGTCGCCACGGCCAAGGACCAGGTCAAGGAGGGCTCGCACGTCCTCGACGTCTGCGTCGACTACGTGGGCCGCGACGGTGCCGCCGACATGGAGGAGATCGCCAGCCGCTTCGCCACGCAGGTGAACGCGCCGCTGATGGTCGACTCCACCGAGGCCAACGTCGTCGAAGCCGCGCTGCAGTGGATCGGTGGCCGGCCCATCCTCAACTCGGTCAACCTCGAGGACGGCGACGAGCCGGGCACCCGCTTCGACAAGTTCCTGTCGCTCGCCCGCGACTACGGCGCCGCGGTGGTGTGCACCTGCATCGACGAGCAGGGCCAGGCGCGCGACCGCGACTGGAAGCTCCGGTCCGCCAGGCAGATCCACGACCTCGCCATCGAGCGCTACGGCCTCGAGCCCGCCGACCTCATCTTCGACGCCCTGGCCCTCACGCTCGCCACCGGCATCGAGGAGAGCCGCCGCGACGGCATCGAGACCATCGAGGGCATCCGCCTCATCAAGGAGAACCTGCCGGGCGTCCACACCACGCTGGGCCTGTCGAACGTGTCGTTCGGTCTCAACCCGGCGGCGCGGCACGTCCTCAACTCGGTGTTCCTCCACGAGTGCACGCAGGCGGGCCTCGACTCGGCCATCGTCCACGCCTCCAAGATCCTGCCGCTCAACCGCATCCCCGACGAGCAGCGCGACGTGTGCATGGACCTGGTCTACGACCGCCGCGGCGCCGAGGGCGTGCTCTCGGGTGGCGACCCCAACTACGACCCGCTCACCAAGCTGCTCGACATCTTCGCCGACGTGAAGGCCGTGGTCACCGAGAAGGAGGACCGCTCCGACTGGACCATCGAGCACCGCCTCAGCCAGCGCATCATCGACGGCGACCGCGACGGCATCGAGGCCGACCTCGACGAGGCGCTCGCCGGGGGCCTCACCGCGCTCGGCATCGTCAACGACGTGCTGCTCGCCGGCATGAAGGTGGTGGGCGACCTGTTCGGCTCGGGCGAGATGCAGCTGCCGTTCGTGCTGCAGTCGGCCGAGACCATGAAGGCGTCGGTGGCCTACCTCGAGCCGCACATGGAGAAGCTCGAGGGCGACAGCGGCAAGGGTCGCATCGTGCTCGCCACCGTCAAGGGCGACGTCCACGACATCGGCAAGAACCTGGTCGACATCATCCTCACGAACAACGGCTACGAGGTCCACAACCTCGGCATCAAGGTGTCGGTCAGCGACATGATCACCAAGGCGCTCGAGGTGAAGGCCGACGCCATCGGCATGAGCGGCCTGCTCGTCAAGAGCACGCTCATCATGCGCGACAACCTCGAGGAGCTGAACTCCCGCGAGCTGTCCAACATCCCCGTGCTGCTCGGCGGCGCCGCGCTCACCCGCTCCTACGTCGAACGCGACCTGCGCGAGGTCTACCAGGGTCGCCTCTTCTACGGGAAGGACGCGTTCGAGGGCCTGCACGTGATGGACCGCCTGGGCGACATGAAGCGCGGCACCGAGGCCGAGGGCGACGACGAGTGGGGTCTCGTGCCGTCCGAGTCGAAGGTCCGCTCACGCCTCGAGGCCCGCGACCGCAGCGGGGTCGACGAAGACGCGCTCCCCGCCCGCTCCCCCGCCGTCGAGACCGACAACCCCGTCTACGTGCCGCCGTTCCTCGGCTCGAAGGTGGTCAAGGGCGTCCCGCTCGACGACATCGCCGCCTACCTCAACGAGACCTCGCTCTTCCGCAACCAGTGGGGCTTCCGGCCCGAGGGCAGCCACAAGCGGGGCAAGGCCGCGCTCGAGTCCGGCGACGCCATCAGCGCGCCCACCGAGTCCGACGAGGACTTCAAGGAGCGCATCCGTCCCGTGCTCCGCGAACAGCTCGCCCTGGCCCGCGCCGACGAGCTG
>JADGOP010000445.1 GCA_017882935.1 Actinomycetota bacterium | reverse complement strand
GCCGCACCTCGGGACCGGTCATGAGGGCGAGCGCGAGGAAGGGGAGGCCGCCGCCCGCCGCCACCGAGGCCGCGAACTCGGCGCGGTCGCTGACGCGGGTCATGGGCCCCTGGGCGATGGGGTAGCGCAGGCCCCGGGCCTCGGCGACGCCGCTGCCGGGCGCGAGCGGCTGCGTGCCGGCCGCGTCGGCGAGGTGCTCGGCGATGGCGGCGCGCACCGCCTGCACGACGCCCCCGACCGTGGCGAAGCGCGCGGCGAGCGGTGCGGCGAGGCTGCCGTCCTGGCCCACGGGGAGCAGGTCGGTGGTGGGGTCGGGGCCGAGCCGGGCCGCGATCTCCTCGGGAGCCGTGGCTCGATCGACGGCCGCCGCAGGCAGGTCGGGCCGGGTGAAGAAGCGGTGACCGGCCACCACGTCGGTCTCGCTGCCGTCCATGGCACCGATCGCAGCGCGCGCCTCACGTGCCGAGCCCGACTCCCTGACGAGGGCCAGTTGGGCGTCGAGCACGACGCCTGCAGCACCGCCGACGACGGCCGCAGCCGCAGTGTGCAGGCCGATGCCACCCTGGGCCCAGACGGGCACGCCGACGTGGCGCAGCTGCTGCAGCAGCACGAACGTCTCGGTGTCACCGATGCGGCCACCGGACTCGCTGCCCTTGGCCACCAGGCCTGCTGCGCCCGCGGCCACGGCGGCGTCGGCCTCGGCGCGGGACGTGACGGTGACGAGCACGCGGCGTGGTGCCCAGGCTTCGATCCGCGAGGCCAGGGTGGGCGACGCCTCGTGCGCACCGCGGGCCGGAGCGGCGTCGAGCAGCACCAGCTCGGCCTCGGCGGGCAGGTGGCGGGCCACCTCGACGGCGTCGGCCTCGACCGCAGGCGTGGGCCGCACCCCGAAGGTGCCGGCCGCGCGGGCGACGACCTGCTGGGCCGCGGTGGTGGCGGTGGCTGCGTCGGTGACGTCGAGGAACGGCAGCGCGCCCGCACGGAGGGACCCGACGGCCAGGCGGACGTTCGGGCGAGCGGACAGCTCCAGGACCAGCGTCTGCTCCCGATCGGGGACGTGCATCGGACACCTCGGCGAGTTCGGCAGGGCAGGACGGGGTGCGGCGGTGACCCCGGGGGAGAGGGGACACCGTAGTCCTTGCCAGTGTGACGCGCGCCTCATCTTCATGAACCGTAGAAAAGCGGCACGGTTGGTGTCACGAAGGGTCGGGCCGGAGCCGGCGGCCGGTAGGGTCGTGCGGATGTGCGGACGGTTCGTGTCGTCGTCGACCCCCGACGAGATCGCGTCGTACTTCGGAGCGGCCCGGTTCTCCGACCTGCTGCTCGACGAGAGCTACAACGTGGCTCCCACCGACGACGTGTACGTGGTGGTCGACGACCGCACCGGCGCGCGCCGCCTCGAGGCGTTCCACTGGGGCCTCGTGCCACAGTGGGCGAAGGACCCGAAGATCGGGAACCGGATGATCAACGCCCGGTCCGAGACCCTCGCCGACAAGCCCGCCTACCGCAACGCGTTCCGCCGCCACCGCTGCATCATCCCCGCCGACGGCTTCTACGAGTGGCAGAAGGTGCCGGGCTCGAAGCAGAAGCAGCCGTACTTCCTGCACCGACCCGACGGCGAGCCCTTCGCCCTCGCCGGGGTGTGGGAGGAGTGGCGCGGTCCCGAGGGCGACACCCTGCGGTCGTGCGCCATCATCACCTGTGCGGCCAACGAGACCATGGCGCCGATCCACGACCGCATGCCGGTGGTGCTGCTGCCGAACGCCTGGGACGGCTGGCTCGACCGCGACAACGACGACGTGCCCGCGCTGGCGAAGCTGCTCGTGCCCGCACCCGCGTCGCTCATCGTGCCCCGACCCGTGAGCACCGACGTCAACAGCGTGCGCGTCAACGACGCCCACCTCATCGACCGCGTCGACCCGGCCCCCGTCCCCGGCTCCTGACACGCCTCCTCCATTGCGTGTTCGTCAGTGGTCGCTCAGCAACCATCGACGGACACGAAGTGGGGGATCGCCGGGTCAGGCCGACGCCTCGGCGTGACCCGCTGCCGCCAGCGCGTCGCGCAGGGCCTCGGCCGCGCGGTCGAGGTCGGCGGGGTCGGGGCTGGGGTCGGCGTGGGCGAAGTTGAGGTCGCCCTCGGACCGGATCGGCAGCACGTGCAGGTGCGTGTGCGGCACCTCGAGCCCGGCGATGATGAGGCCCACGCGTGCCGCGTCGAACGCGGCGACCTGCGCGGTGCCGATGTGCTGGGCCACCGCCGTGAGGTGGGCGGCGAGGGCCGGGTCGAGGTCGAGCCAGTGGTCGACCTCCACCCGGGGCACCACCAGGGTGTGACCGGTGGTGAGCGGGTTGATCGTGAGGAAGGCGACGGCCTTCTCGTCGCGCCAGACGAAGCGTCCGGGCAGCTCGCCGTCGATGATCCGGGTGAAGAGGGTCGCCACGTCGAGGAGGGTAGGGGATCGGTGGGCACGGCCGCCGGAACGGGCGATCCGGCCTCCGTCGGCCTCGGCGCCACCGGGTAGCGTGCCGCGCGTGCACCCTGCCGAGGACCTGGGCTTCACCGACGTCCGCCCCGTGGGCGAGGTCGGCGACACGAGTCGCATCCTCACCGTCCCGAACGCCATCACGCTGGTGCGCCTGGCGTGCCTGCCGCTCTACCTCTGGCTGCTGCTGGGCCAGGACAACAACGCC
>JADGOP010000444.1 GCA_017882935.1 Actinomycetota bacterium | reverse complement strand
ACCGGCCTTGCCCTCGTCGCCATGCTCATCAGCTACCTGCCGTCGATCTACGCCTCGTTCGAGCGCCGCGAGCTGCTGGTGGCGCTGCTCGAGGTGCGTGCGGGCGACCCACCGTCGGCGGTGCGGCTCATCATCCGCCACCACACGATCGGGCGGCTCGACCAGACGAACGAGCTGTTCGCCGACTGGGAGCGGTGGTTCGCCGACATCGAGGAGACCCACACCTCCCAGCCCGCCCTGGCGTTCTTCCGCTCACCGCTCCCCGGGCGGTCCTGGATCACGGCCGCCGGCGCGCTGCTCGACTCCGCCGCGCTGCTTCTGTCGACCATCGACACCCCGCACCAACCCGAACCGCAGCTGTGCATCCGGTCGGGCTTCCTGTCGCTGCGGCGCATCGCCGACTTCTTCGGCATCCCGAACGACGCCGACCCCGCGCCGACCGACCCCATCACCGTCGACCGGTCCGAGTTCGACGAGGCCTGCCGCACGCTCGCGGCGGCAGGGGTGCCCCTGCGCGACGACCTCGACGACGCGTGGCGCAACTTCTCCGGCTGGCGGGTGAACTACGACCGTGTGCTGGTGTCACTGGCGGGGTTCCTGATGGCGCCGTTGGCGCCGTGGTCGTCGGACCGCTCGGTGTACTACCGGCAGCGCACCCTCCTTCCCCGACCGAAGATGCGGCTCCCCAGCCGGCTACGGCGGAGGCGCGCCGAGAGCGCCGCCACCCACTCCGACAGCTAGTGCCCTGAGCGGCGACGGGGACGGCCGCTACGACGACACCGCCGTGGCGGTGCTCAGGTCGATGTGGCGGAGTCGCGACAACTCGTCGGCGGGCACCGCCCGGCTGAACAGGAAGCCCTGTGCGAGGGGGCAGTCGAGCCGCTGGAGCTCACCGAGCTGGAGCACGGTCTCGACGCCCTCGGCGATGGCCTGTTGCCCGAGGGTGGCGGCGAGCGTGACGATGGCCGCCACGATGGCCGAGTCCTCGGCCTCGCGCCCGAGACCGTCGACGAACGAGCCGTCGATCTTCAGCACGTCGACGGGCAGCCGCTTGAGGTACGTGAGCGACGAGTAGCCGGTGCCGAAGTCGTCGACGGCCAGGGTGACGCCGAGGTCGCGCAGGCGGCCGAGGGTCTCGAGCGAGCGCTCGACGTCGTCCATCAGCGCGCTCTCGGTGATCTCCAGGCACACCAGCTCGGGCGGCGCGCCGGTGACCTCGAGCGCTTCGGCGACGCGGTCGGGGAACTGGCGGCTGGCGAGCGTGCGGGCCGAGACGTTGAGGCTGACCGCGGTGGACTCGTCGGCGCTGCGGTTCCAGTCGGCGACCTGCTGCAGCGCGTGCTCGAGCACCCACTGGCTGATCTCGCTGATGAGGCCGGTCTCCTCGGCGACGGGGATGAACCTGGCGGGCGCCACCAGGCCCTCGCGGGGGTGCTGCCAGCGGATGAGGGCCTCGGCGCCGACCATGTCGCCGCTGGAGAGGTCGATCACCGGCTGGTAGTGCAGGACCAGCTCGTCCTGGGTGATGGCGCGGCGGAGGGCGATCTCGGTGCGCAGGCGGGTGATGGCGCGGTCGCGCATGGTGTCGTCGAACAGCTCGACGCGGTTGCGGCCCCGCTCCTTCGCCCGGTACATGGCGGCGTCGGCGTCGCGCAGCATGGCCTCGGGGTGCGCGCCCAGGCCGGTGGCCACAGCGATGCCGATGCTCACGGTCTGGTGCAGCTCGGCCCGACCGACCTCGAGCGCGGTGGCCAGACCGGCGCGGATCCGTTCGGCGATGTCGACCGCCTCGCTGGCGTCGACGAGCCCGTCGCACAGGATCGTGAACTCGTCGCCGCCGAAGCGCGCCACGGTGTCGCCCGGCCGGAGGATGCTCGAGAGGCGCTCGGCGACGGTGACCAGGATGCGGTCGCCGGAGTTGTGCCCGAGGCTGTCGTTCACGACCTTGAAGTGGTCGAGGTCGAGGAACAGCACCGCGATGGTGGTACGGCTCCGCTCGAGGCGGGCGAGCGCCGACTCGAGGCGGTCGAGGAAGAGGGTGCGGTTCGGCAGGCCGGTGAGCGCGTCGTGGAGTGCCTGGTGACGCGCTGCGGTCTCGACCTCGCGACGCCCGACCGCCAGGCCCAGCGCGCTCGACATCGACTGCAGGAACGAGGCCTCGCCGGCGGTGAACGCACGGGGCACGCCGGAGCGCACCACGAGGGCGCCGATGGCGTGCTCGCGGTCGGCGACCCGCACCCCGAGCATGGCCGCATCCTCGGGCGGTACGTGTGTTGCCGGCCCGTCGGCTTCGTCGGGCTCGCCGCCCGCGAGCGGCCGGTGCTGGGCTGGTGTGGCGTCGGGGAACGGCCCCGTAGGCGTGGCGTCGACGACGTGGATGGGCTCCTCGGACTCGAGGCACTGCGCCAGCAGCGGGTGCTCGCCGAGCTCGCCCGGCAGCTCGAGCACGTCGCCCGGGCCGTCGAGGGCCTTGCACACCACGGTGTCGTCGGGCTGCTGGACGAACAGGAAGCACGACTGCACGGCCAGGGTGGAGCGCACGAGGTGCACGGTGCGCTCGGCGAGCTGGTCGAAGTCGGCGCCGGCGAGCGCCTCGCGCCCGAGCATGGCGGCCGCCGCCTGCTGGGTGACCGAGGCGCGCACCAGGTGCTCGGCCTCGACCCGCTCGGTGACGTCGCGGCAGTTCACGACCACGCC
>JADGOP010000069.1 GCA_017882935.1 Actinomycetota bacterium | reverse complement strand
GGGCGCGGACCTCGGGCTCGGCCTCGACCACCGGCGGAGGCTCGGCCACCGCGACGGCGGCACCGTCGCCTTCGGCCTCGACTGCCTCGGGGGGCGTGACCTGCGTCGCGGCCCGTGGCGTGGGCGGCGGCTCGAGCTCGACGCCCTTGCCGCGCCCGCGCAGCCCCACGAACGCGACGCCGGCCACCACCAGGACGGCAGTGGCAATGAGGAGGAGCAGGACGATCGTCGACATGGGCCGCTCATCCTAGTGGGCTGCCGCGGCGGCCCGATCTCGACGACCGGCCGCGCCCGGGGCGCGACACGGCCCCGGCAGGCGGGAGAGTGCCTGCCGGGGCCGTGTTGGACGGCGGGCTCGGGGGCTCAGTTCTTGAGCTTGTCGAGCGTGACCTGGATGGACAGCTGCTTGCCGCCCCGCAGGACGACGATGGTGACCGTCTCGTCGGGCTGGTGGGTCCGGACCGCGGCGGCCAGGTCCTCCATGCCTTCGACCTTGGTGCCGTCGAACTGCGTGACGACGTCGCCCTCACGCAGGCCGGCCTTGGCGGCCGGCGAGTTGGGGCTGACCGACACGATCAGGGCGCCTGCCTGGCTGCCCGTGGCGTCGTTCCCGCTGATGCCGAGGTAGCCCGAGGCGAGGGGCTTGCCGGCGACGATGCGGTCGGCGACCGACTTGGCGAGGTCGATCGGGACGGCGAAGCCGACCCCGACGTTGCCCGACTCGCTGCCGGAGCTCGAGGAGCCCGACCCGGAGATGATCGAGTCGTTGATGCCGATGATCCGGCCCATGCGGTCGGCCAGGGCGCCGCCCGAGTTGCCGGGGTTGATCGGCGCGTCGGTCTGGATCATGGCGACCTCACCACCGGGCGTCTGGATGGCCCGGCCGACGGCACTGACGATGCCCTCGGTGACCGTCTGGTCGAGACCGTACGGGCTGCCGATGGCGATGGCGGTCTGCCCGACGGCGACCTTCGAGTCGGTGGCCAGCACGGCGACGGGCAGGTCCTTGTTCACGGTGATCTTGACCACGGCCACGTCCGTGGCGTTGTCGGCGCCGAGCACCTTGCCGGTGGTCTGCGTGCCGTCGGCGAGGCGCACCTGCATGGTGGAGTTCCCCGACACCACGTGGGCCGCGGTGAGGATCAGGCCGCTCTTGTCGTAGATGAAGCCCGAGCCGAGGTCGGCGCTGGACTGCAGCTGCACGACGGCGGGAGAGAGCACCTTGGCGACGGCCGCCGCGGGCTCGGCCTCGTTGCCCGAGAGGGGCGCGGCCGAGGTGGCGGCGGGCTGCAGCGTGCCACCCGACGACGCCTGGGCGGCGCGGGCGAGCACGGCACTGGGCGACGACTTGCTGCTGAGCCGCCCGGCACCGAAGCCGAGGCCGGCGGCGAGGACCGCGGCGAGCGCGATGACGGCTCCGGCACGCGACTTGGAGCCGTCGGACCGGCGGGGGGTGGCCGGCTGCACCGGCGGGCGGTTGCCTGCGGGAGCGGCGTAGGTCGTAGGGGCCGGCCCGGCGTAGGGCTCCGACGTCGGGGCCGCGGCGGGCGCCGCAGGCGGGAACCAGGGACCGCCGTGCATCGGCGGCCGCTCGCCCGGATCGACGCTCCAACCCGTTGAATCATCCATCACTGCCACTGCCTCTCAGGTGGGAAGGGTGGGGTCGAGGCACCAGCTCCGACCCATGCTGAGGGCAACGGTACGAGACGACCCGGAAAGCTCCACTAAGAGGACGAGCGAATGGGCGGCCGCGGCGCAGCCGTCCGGGAACCGGGTCAGCGCCTCCTTGCCGGGCGCCACTACGCTCCAGGCACCATGAGCCACCTGACGTGGCGGACGTTGAGCAACTGACGTAGCGCACTCCGGAGGCCGACCAGGTGACCACGACCCTCGTGACGATGCCCCAACTGGGCGAGACCGTGACCGAGGGGACGATCGTGCGGTGGTACAAGCAGCCCGGCGACGGCGTTGCGGTCGACGAGACGCTCTTCGACGTGTCCACCGACAAGGTCGACGCGGAGGTGCCGTCCGCAGTCGAGGGCGTGCTGCGCGAGATCCGCGTCGGCGACGGTGAGGTCGCTCCCGTGGGCACGCTGCTCGGCCTCATCACCACCACGGCCGACGACCCGGTCACCCTCGACGAGCCCGAGACCCGAGCCCCTTCCGGCCCGACCCTCGAGCCGGTCGTCGCGCCCCGCGACGAGCAGCGGCGCGCGCCCGTGCGCACCCGGTCCGTCGCGGGCGAGCGGGCGGTGCTGTCGCCGGTGGTGCGGTCGCTCCTCGCGGAGCACGGGCTCGACGCGGCGGCGGTGACCGGCTCCGGGCGCGAGGGGCGCATCACCCGCGCCGACGTGCTGGCGGCCGCGGCGCGCGGCGCAGCCCCCACCACCCCTGTGACCACACCGGCGCTCGCACCGGAGCAGGGCCCCAACGACGAGGTCCTGCCCTTCACCGCGGTGCGCCGCGCCACGGCCGACAACCTGGCCCGGTCGGTGGTCACCGCGGCGCACGCCCTCGTGGTGATGGAGGTCGACTACACCAACGTCGACGCGTCCCGCCGCCACACCGGGCTCACCTACCTCCCCTACGTGTCGCGCGCCGTCGTCGACGGCATCGCCGCGTTCCCCCACGTGAACGCCAGCGTCGCCGCCGACCACCTCCTGGTGCACCATGACGTGAACCTCGGCTTCGCCGTCGACATCGCCCGCGAGGCGCTGCTGGTGCCGGTGCTGCACGAGGCGGCCTCGCTGCGGCTGCGGCAGCTCGGGGCGGCGGTGGTCGACCTGGCCGAGCGCGCCCGGCGCGGGCGGCTGCGGGCCGACGAGCTCGGCGGCGCCACGTTCACGGTCACCGGCGTCGGCTCCTACGGCACCGTCTCGACCGGACCCATCATCAACCCACCCCAGGTCGCGATCGTGGCTGTCGACGGCGTGAGGATGCGGCCCACCGCGGTCCCGCTGCCCGACAGTGGGTGGGGCATGGCGGTGCACCCCCTCGGCAACCTCTCGCTGAGCTTCGACCACCGCGCGTTCGACGGCGCCTATGCGGCGGCGTTCCTGGCCCACGTCCGTGACCGACTGGAGACCCGTGACTGGTCAGCCGAGCACTGAGCGGGCCGCCGAGCCGGCGACCGCCGTGGTCGAGCCCGACTGCGGCGCGGTGCACCGCGGCGTCCCGGTGGCGGAGGCGCTCGCCGACCTGCGCCTCGCGCTCACCTCGCGGGCCATCGACGACCGCGAGATCAGCATGCAGAAGCAGTCGCGCGTGCACTTCCAGATCTCGAGCGCAGGCCACGAGGCGCTCGGGGCCGGCCTGGCGCGGCACCTCCGCGGTGGCCACGACTGGTTCTTCCCCTACTACCGCGACCTCGCGCTCTGCCTGGGCATCGGGGTGACCCCCTACGAGGTGCTCCTGCAGGCGGTCGGCTCGGCGGCCGACCCGTCGTCGGCCGGGCGCCAGATGCCGAGCCACTGGGGTCACGCCGGCCTCAACGTGGTGACCCAGTCGAGCCCCACCGGCAGCCAGTGCCTGCCGGCCGCGGGGTGCGCCGAGGCCACCGCCATGCTGCAGCGCCGCGGTCCCCTGCCCGGCACCCGCGTCGGCGCCGACGAGGTCACCTACGTGAGCCTCGGCGAGGGCGCGTGCAGCGAGGGCGAGTTCTGGGAGAGCCTCAACGCCGCCACGTTGCGGCGGCTGCCCCTGCTCTACGTGGTGGCCGACAACGGCTGGGCCATCTCGGTGCCGGCGTCGGAGCAGGCCGCGGCACCGGTCAGCGAGCTCGTGGCCGGCTTCCCTGGCCTCGAGGTGCGCACCGTCGACGGCACCGACTACTTCGCGGTGCGACGCGTGGCGGCGGAGGTGGTCGACGCGATCCGCGCGGGAGCCGGGCCGGCCCTGCTCCACGCCTCGGTCACGCGGCCCTACAGCCACTCCTCGGCCGACACGCAGTCCAAGTACCGCAGCGCGGCCGACCTCGCGGCCGAGGCCGCACGCGATCCGGTGGCGCGCCTCGAAGCCGAGCTCGTCGACGCCGGGCTCCTCACCGACGACGAGGCCACCGCACTGCGCGACGCGGTCCGCCGCGAGGTGGCCGACGCGGCCACCGAGGCGCTCGCCGCACCGAGGCCCGATCCGGCCTCCGCCACCGACCAGGTCTGGGCGCTCCCCGACGTCGGTCCGGCCACGGACGCCAGCCCGGCCGAACCCACCACCCACGAGCCGGCCGTGGCCATGGGCGAGGCCATCCGGCTCACGTTGCACGAGCAGCTGGCCGCCGACCCCCGCGTGCTGGTGTTCGGCGAGGACGTGGCCGACGCCCCGCCCGACGTGCTGGCCGAGGTCGAGGGCAAGGGCGGGGTCTTCGGCATCACCGCGGGCCTGCAGCGCACCTTCGGTCCCGAGCGCTGCTTCAACACCCCACTCGCCGAGGCCGGCATCATCGGCCGGGGCGTGGGGCTGGCGCTGCGGGGCCTGCGCCCCTGCCCCGAGATCCAGTTCTTCGACTACATCTGGCCGGCCATGCAGCAGCTGAAGAGCGAGGCCGCCACCGTGCGCTGGCGCTCCAACGGCGCCTTCACCTGCCCGATGGTGGTGCGGGTGGCCATCGGCGGCTACCTGACCGGCGGCGCCATCTGGCACAGCCAGAGCGGCGAGTCGATCTTCGCCCACGTGCCCGGCCTGCTCATCGCCTTCCCGTCGCGCGCCCGCGACGCCGTCGGCCTGCTGCGCGCCGCGTTCCAGGCCGACGACCCGGTGCTGTTCTGCGAGCACAAGCACCTGCTGCGCCAGCCGTACACCGCCGACCCGTTCCCCGACGCGGGCTTCGTCATCCCGTTCGGGCAGGGCGACGTGCGGCGGCAGGGCGACGACCTGACGCTGGTCACCTGGGGCGCCACCGTCGAGAAGAGCCTCCAGGCGGCGGCCCGGGCGGCGTCGCACCTCGGCGTCGAGACCGAGGTGATCGACCTGCGAACCATCGCCCCCTGGGACCGTGAGCTGGTGGCCGACAGCCTGTCGGCCACGCACCGCCTGCTGGTGGTGCACGAGGACAACCTCACGGCGGGCTTCGGCGCCGAGGTGGCCGCGTGGGCCGGCGAGCACTGCTTCGCCGACCTCGACGCACCCATCGCCCGGGTGGGTGCGCTCGACACCCACGTGGCCTACGAGCCCACGCTCGAGCGGGCGATCCTGCCGCAGGTCGACGACATCTTCGGCGCCATCGCCGACCTCTGCACCTACTGAGAGATGTTCGGCAACGCCGCGGCCTGGCCGGGGAGCTCGACGGTGGACTCCGCCGGCAGGGGCGCGGTGCCGTCGGCCGACGTGGCCGGGAGCCACACCACGAACGTCGACCCACCGCGATCCGACGGCCACAGGCGCACGACGCCGCGGTGGGCCTCGGCGATCTGGCGGACGATGGTGAGGCCGAGGCCGCTGCGCCCCTCGGCCCGGGCCTTGGCGGCGTCGCCGCGCCAGAAGCGCTGGAACACCGACTCGCGCTCGTCGGCGGGGATGCCGGGCCCGGCGTCGTCGACCGCCACCCACACCCAGTCGTCGGCACGCCCGGCCGCCACGCGCACCTCGGAGCCGCGCGGCGCCAGGCGGACCGAGTTCGCCAGGAGGTTGGCCACCACACGGCGCAGCGCGTCGCGGTCGCCAAGCACCCACAGCTCGCCGTCGGACGCCGACGTGAGCGCGAGCCCGTTCGTGGCCGCGGGGACGAAGAACTCGGCGACCGTGGCGTCGACGACGGTGGCGACGTCGACCGGCACGTGCTCGCGCACCGGTGAGCCACGGTCGGCGTAGACGAGGAGGTCGTCGACGAGGCGGCTGATGCGCTCGGTGGAACGGCGCACCACGTCGGCGGCGGCGCGTAGGTCGTCGGCGCTGGCGTCCGGGTCGGCGAGGGTGACGTCGAGGTTGGTGCGGATCACCGCGAGCGGATTGCGCAGCTCGTGCGAGGCCTCGTGGATGAAGCGACGCTGCCCCTCGAAGGCCTCGTCGAGGCGGGCGAGCATGCCGTCGAACGTGTCGGCCAGCTCCCGCAGCTCGTCAGCCGGCCCGCTGAGCGCGATGCGGCGCGAGAGGTCGGTGGCCTGGATCTCGCGCGCGACCGCCGTGATGCGGCCGATCGGCGCGAGCACCCGACCTGCCACCACCCACCCCACCACGAGGCTCGACAGGAACAGCAGCGACAGCGCGGTGAACGACGTCATGCGCAGGGTGTCGAGGGTGTGCTCGTTCGCGAGGTGCTGGATGTCGTGGGCGCTGGCGGCGATGCCGGGGTCGACCTGGCCGTTGCTGCGCTCGATGAGCACGCTCACCTGGTCGGGCGACACCGAGTCGTGCGCCAGCCGCCGCGAGATGCCGAGGTAGATCCCCCCGACGACGAGGGCGGCGAGGCCGAAGAGCCAGAGGGAGTAGATGGCCGTGAGGCGGAAGCGGATCGAGCCCGTCCAGGCCGGCATGCGGTCGGCGACGCGCTGGATGCGGCGCGTCGCCCGGGGGGTCGGAGGCGGTGGCCCGGGCACCAGCGGCTCCAGGCCGTCGGACCCCTCGGGCGTGTCGGTCACGTTCACCCGTCGTCGCGGAGGCGGTAGCCGGCGCCGACCACGGTCTCGATCGGCTGGTCGTCGGACTCGTCGGGCGCCTCCACCGTCGCCGCCGCCAGCTTGCGGCGCAGGGTGCCGACCGTGACGCGCACGGTGTTGGTGAAGGGGTCGGTGTTCTCGTCCCAGACGTGCTCGAGCAGGTGCTCCTGCGACAGCACCTCACCGGGGTGCGACATGAAGTAGCGCAGCAGCGCGAACTCCTTGGCGGTGAGGTCGACGGGACGACCGGCGCGCGCGGCCTCGAACCGGGCGGTGTCGAGCGTGAGGTCGCCAACGGCGAGGAGCGCTCCCGTGCGCCCGCTGTCGCGCCGCAACAGGGTGCGCACCCGGGCGAGCAGCTCCTCGAACGCGAAGGGCTTCACGAGGTAGTCGTCGGCGCCCTCGTCGAGGCCCGCCACGCGGTCGCCGAGCTTGTCGCGGGCGGTGAGGATGAGCACCCGGGGGCTCGGCTCGCCGTTGGCCGGCTGGAGGTAGGGATCGGAGCGCAGCCGCCGGCAGACCTCGAGCCCGTCGACCACCGGCAGGTTCAGGTCGAGGCACACCAGGTCGTAGGCGTTGATGGCGAGGCGGTCGAGCGCCTCCTGCCCGTCGTGCGCCACGTCGACGGCGTAGCCGTCACGTCGCAGGCCACGGGCGACGGCGTCGGCCAGCTCGGGCTCGTCTTCGACAACCAGGAGGCGCATGGGCGACAACGTACCCACGACAGCGAAGCACGGGGTAAGTCCCGGGGGGACGGTCCGGCGACGGCGCCTTTACGCTGGCCTGCGGCCGGGGCTGGTACCGATACCCACCGACCGCCCATGGCGCGCGCCGCACACCGCCCGCCCACCCCATCGTTCGCGAGGAGCGACATGACCCATCCCCACCCCGCTGACGACGCCGGCGAGCTCGAGACGGTGCTGTTCGAGGTCAAGAAGGTGATCGTCGGCCAGGACCGGGTCGTCGAGCGCCTGCTCGTGAGCCTGCTCGCCCGTGGCCACGTGCTGCTCGAGGGCCTCCCCGGCCTGGCCAAGACGCTGGCGGCCGAGACGCTGGCCCGCGTCGTCGGCGGCACGTTCAACCGCATCCAGTTCACGCCCGACCTGCTGCCCGCCGACGTGGTCGGCACGCGCATCTACCGCTCCTCCTCCGAGCAGTTCGACGTGGAGCTGGGCCCCGTGTTCGCGAACTTCGTGCTCGCCGACGAGATCAACCGCGCTCCCGCCAAGGTGCAATCGGCGCTGCTCGAGGTCATGGCCGAGCACCACGTGTCGATCGGCGGCGAGACCTTCGACGTGCCCGACCCGTTCCTGGTGCTCGCCACCCAGAACCCCATCGAGTCCGAGGGCGTGTACCAGCTCCCCGAGGCGCAGCGCGACCGCTTCCTGATGAAGATCCTCGTGGGCTACCCCACGCCCGCCGAGGAGGCCGAGATCGTCCACCGCATGGGCGTCTCGCCGCCGCAGCCGGCACAGGTCATCGACCCGGCCAAGCTGTTCGCGCTCCAGGCCGCCGCCGACCAGGTCTTCGTCGACCGTGCCGTCGTCGACTACGCCGTCAGCCTGGTGCTGGCCACCCGCAACCCGGCCGACTACGGCCTGCACCAGGTCGAGCCCTACCTGTCCTACGGCGCCAGCCCCCGCGCGAGCCTCGGCCTGGTGGCCGCCGGTCGGGCTCTCGCCCTGCTGCGCGGCCGCGCCTACGTGCTGCCCCAGGACGTCTTCGACGTGGCCCCCGACGTGCTGCGGCACCGGCTGGTGCTGTCCTATGAGGCGCTCGCCGACGGCGTGGCGGCCGACCAGGTGCTGGCGAAGGTGCTGTCCACCATCCCCGCGCCGCGCATCGCCCCCTCGCAGGACCCCACCGCTCCGGCGCCCGTCACCGTGGTCGCCCCGGCGCCCCGCCTCGGCCACGACGGCATGCCTGCGCCGACTGCGGTGCCTGCCGGCGTCGCCTCTGCACCCGGCGCGTGGACCGACTCCCCCGGCTGGGTCCCGCCGGCCACCTCGGGGCCGAACGGCGCACCGCCGGCAGCACCGTGGGCACCGCCCGCCTCCGCTCCCGGCTTCCCGCAGGCGCCGGGCGGTCCGCCCGCATGACGCGGTCGGCCGCGGTCCCCAACCGGGTCCCGCCCAGCGCGCTCGACCCCTTCTCCGGCGCATCCGGCACGCTCGAGGGCTTCGCCGGACAGCCCGACCAGGTGCTGCGCCGCCTCGAGCTCACCATCACCCGCCGCCTCGACGGGCTGCTGCACGGCAACCACCTCGGCCTCGTGCCGGGCCACGGGTCGGAGCTGGGCGAGACGCGTGCCTACCAGCCGGGCGACGACGTGCGCCGCATCGACTGGAACGTCACCGCACGCATGCAGTCCCCCTTCCTCCGCCAGACCATCGCCGACCGCGAGCTCGAGACGTGGGTCGTCGCCGACTTCTCGGCCAGCCTGGCCTTCGGG
>JADGOP010000443.1 GCA_017882935.1 Actinomycetota bacterium | reverse complement strand
GCCAGTCCGCCGCCTACGTGACCGACGGCATGGCCGTGGGCCTGGGCACCGGTTCCACCGTCCACTTCACCATCGTCGCCCTCGGTGAGAGGCGGCCCGACATCGTGTGCACCGCCACCTCACGCCAGACCCATGAACTGGCCGCCTCGCTGGGCCTCACGATGGTCAGCCCCGACGAGCTCGGGCGGCTCGATCTCACGATCGACGGGGCGGACGAGGTCGACCCGGCGTTCAACCTGACCAAGGGCGGGGGTGGCGCCCACACCCGCGAGAAGTTGGTGGCCCAGATGGGGCCCCGGTTCATCGTGGTGGTCGACGAGTCCAAGCTGGTCGACCGGCTCGGCCCGTTCGGCACCCCGCTCGAGGTACTCGAGTTCGCCCCGGGCGTGGTGGCCGGGCGGGTCCGGGCCCTCGGCGCCCACGACGTGACCACCCGCGACGCCCGCAGCGACAACGGCAACCTCCTGATGGACGCCCACTTCGGCGCGATCGACGACCCCGTCGCCCTGGCCGCGGAGCTGGCGGCGGTGCCCGGCATCGTCGAGCACGGGATCTTCCCGGCCGCCATGGTCGAGCGGATCGTGGTCGCCGGCCCCACCGGCGTCCGCGAGCTGGTCAACTCCTGAGGAGCCTCGACTAGCGGGAGCGGTACTGGGCGCGGGCGCCCGCGGCTTCCTTGTTCAGGCGCTTCGAGAGGTGGAGGCCCTCGAGCACGAACTCGACGGCGCTGGCCACCAGGGCAGGCGAGGCGGAGTCGCCCACCAGCTGGCTGACGGGCTGTTGGAGGGCCGGCATGGCTGCCAGCAGGCGCACGTAATCAGCCGACACGACGTCGTCACCCGCGCTCACCACGGCCTGGTCGTCGAAGGCGTCGAGCACGTCGCGCAGGTTCTCGATGGCGAAGTGGTCCTTGAAGACGCTGAGCACGGCCGACCGGAGCAGGTGCTCGACGATCTGCTCGTCTCGGCCCTCCTCGAGCGACTCGATCTCCACCTTGCCGGCGGTCGACGAGGCCAGGGCCTCGAGATCGCTGACCCGGGGCACCACGTCGCTCTCGCCGTGCAGGAGCGACCGGCGCGTGGCGTTGGCCACCAGCGTCTCCAGGTTGGACACGGTGAGGCGCACCGACACGCCCGAGCGCTGGTTGATGTGCGGGCTCTGGCGGGCCAGGTGGCTGAGCGTGGCCACGATCTCGGCCATGTAGGTCGGCACTTCGACGGACACGCCCTCGGCCACCAGCGGCGTGGCTTCCTGCCGGGCGATGTCGACCTCGATGTCCACCTCGAGCGGGTAGTGGGTGCGGATCTGGGCGCCGAAGCGATCCTTCAGCGGGGTGATGATGCGACCCCGGTTGGTGTAGTCCTCCGGGTTGGCGGAGGCGAAGAGCATGAGGTCGAGCGGGAGGCGGATCTTGTAGCCCCGCACCTGCACGTCACGCTCCTCGAGCACGTTCAGCAGGCCGACCTGGATGCGCTCGGCCAGGTCGGGGAGCTCGTTGATGGCGAACAGGCCGCGGTTGGTGCGGGGCACCAGGCCGTAGTGGAGGGTCAGCTCGTCGGAGAGGTACCGGCCCTCGGCCACCTTGATGGGGTCGACCTCGCCGATGAGGTCGGCGATGGACGTGTCCGGGGTGGCCAGCTTCTCGCCGAACCGAGCGTCCCGGTGGACCCACTCGATGGGGGTGTCGTCACCCTGCTCGGCCACCAGGTCCCGACCGTGGCGGGACACCGGGGCGTACGGGTCGTCGTTGATCTCGGAGCCGGCCACGATCGGCATCCACTCGTCCAGCAGACCCGTCAGCGAGCGGATCATGCGGGTCTTGGCCTGCCCCCGCTCGCCCAGGAAGATGACGTCGTGGCCGGCCAGCAGGGCGTTCTCCAACTGGGGCAGGACGGTGTCCTCGTAGCCAAGCACCCGGGGGAACAGGACCTCGCCGGCCCGGATCCGCAGGACGGCGTTGCGGCGGATCTCCTCCTTCACCGGCAGGGAGACCCAGCCCGACGCGCGGAGCTGGCCGAGGGTGGTGATCGCAGGCTGATCAGACATGCGCCGAGGCTACCGTCGAGCGGGCGATCACGGTCGGCCGAGAGCCGACGCCGATCCGTCCAGGAGGATCCGGCCCTTCTCCGTGAGCTCCCACCGATCCCAGCTCACCTGGGAGTCGGGATCCGGCGTCGGCTCGCCGGCGGGGGTCATGGCCAGGTAGCCGTCCTCCACCGCCGAGGCGACCAGCTCCCAGAACCACGCCAGGTTGCTCTTGCCCGGGTACCGGCCGATGAGGCGACGCCACGTCATGTACTCGCCGCCGCTCGCCGTGCTGTCGCGCCACTCCGTCAACAGCCAGGTCACGTCGTCCAGGCGGGCACTCATCGGCATCAGCGTACGCCAGTGAGCCGGAGCCACCCCTTCGCTACCATCGCCCTCGTGGTCGACACCGACATCGACGCGGAGCTGCTCCGCGTCAGCGGGCTCATCGACGACCAGCGGTGGGGCGAGGCGCTTCGCTCCCTCGGGTCGCTGAGACGCATCGCGCCACAGAACCCGGCGGTGTGGCGCTCCCTGGCCATGACCCTGCGCGGAGCCGGCGAGCTGACGGAGGCCCAGTTCGCCACCGACCAGTGGCTCTCGCTCGACGACGGCTCGCTCGAGGCGCTGCGCTTCAAGGCGGTGCTGCTCGGGGAACGGGGCAAGCACTACGCCGCCGTGGA
>JADGOP010000442.1 GCA_017882935.1 Actinomycetota bacterium | reverse complement strand
TGAGGAACCCGCCGCCACCGCCACCACCCGGCGGGGGCGGCGCCTCCGCCCCGGCCGCGCCCGCGGGCGCGGTGGCACGCGTCTCCGACGTGATGTTGGTGGTCTTCCAGAGGAACTTGCCGGCCTCGGCGTAGAGCAGCTGGCCGGGCTCGAGTTGCACCACCGCAACCTGCATCGAGTCGCCCTGCAGCTTTGTGCGGATCGTCATCGGTCACCTCCGGGTTCGTGCGGAGCTCCCGTCGCCCCGTCGCACGGTGAACCCTAAACGAGAGCGGCGAGCAAGGACCTCAGCCCCGGCGGCGCCCCGAGCGCGGCGCGATGGTGGCCACGGTGGGAGGCGTCGCGAGCACCGCGGCGGCCACGCGGGCAACCGCCTCGGCGGTGACCGCGTCGATGCGTGCGAGGTAGTCGTCGAGGGGCATGACCGAGCCGTGCACGAGGGTGTTGCCGCCGAGGCGGGACATGCGGCTGGCCGAGTCCTCGAGGCCGAGCACCAGGGCACCGCGCACGTAGCCCTTGGCCACCTCGAGCTCGCGGTCGGTGATGCCCTCGGCCGCCACCTCGGCGATGGTCGACGCCATCAGGTCGCGGACCTCGGCCTGGTGCGCGGGCGACGTGCCCGCGTAGGCGACGAGGCAGCCGGCGTCGTCGTACAGCGCGCTGTACGAGTACACCGAGTACGCGAGCCCGCGCTCCTCCCGGATCTTCTCGAACAGCCGGCTCGACATGCCGCCACCGAGCACGTGGTTGAGCAGCGCGAGCGCGTGGCGATCGGGGTCGTGGGCGTCGGGGGCCCGCCAGCCGAGGACGACGTGCGCCTGCTCGGTGGGCCGTTCGAGCCGCGCCTCGAGCTCGACGGTGGCCGTGGGCGCCGAGCGGACCGGGCGCGCGCCAGCCTCGAGCGCGGCGAAGTGCTCGGCCACGGCGTCGACCACTGCGTCGTGCTCGACGTCGCCTGCGGCCGCCACCACGATGTTGGCGGGCCGGTACCACTGGGCGAAGAAGCCGGCGATGTCGTCGCGCCGCATGGCCTCGATGGTGTCGACCGTGCCCGCCACCTCGCGCCCGAGCGCGTGGCTGGGGAACAGCGCCTCGTGGCTGAGGGAGTGCACGCGCTCCTCGGGCTCGTCCTCCTCGAGGGCGATCTCCTCGAGGATGACCTGGCGCTCGGAGTCGACGTCGGCCTCGCGCAGCGCGGGCGCGGTGAGCACGTCGCCGAGCACGCCGAGCGCGAGGTCGAGCGAGGTGCCCGGCACCCGGGCGTAGAACGCGGTGTGCTCCTTGGCGGTGAAGGCGTTCATCTCGCCACCGACCGCGTCGATCGACTCGGCGATGACGTGGGCCGACCTCGTGGCGGTGCCCTTGAACAACAGGTGCTCGAGGAAGTGCGACACGCCCGAGAGCGGGGCTGGCTCGTCGCGGGCACCGACGCCCACCCAGAAGCCGAGCGAGGCGGAGCGCACGCCGGGCATGCGCTCGGTGATGACGCGCAGCCCGTTCGGCAGCACCGTGACGGTGGGGCTGGAGTCGTCCGATCTCGCGACGAGGCCCGGCGCCGGAGCGCCGGGCCTCGCTGCAGGATCGTGTTCGGTCAGCGTCGGCCGCCGCCGCGACGACCGCCGCGGTCGCCGCCCCGGCGCGGGCCACGGTCGCCACCGCGGTCGGCTTCGGCGCTGGCAGGCGCTGCCGGGCCCAGGTCGCCGAACTCCTCGCGGACCTCGGCGTCGAAGGCGTCCTCGAACGAGACCACTTCGACCCTACCGGCGGCGGGAGCCGCGGCCGGGCCGTCGTGGTCGGCACGCTCCGTCGGAGCGGGAGCCGAGGTCGGGGACAGCGAGACCTTGCCGTTCGGGTCGACGTCGTCGACGCGGACCTCGATCTCGTCGCCCAGCGACACCACGTCCTCGACCTTCTCGACGCGCTTGCCGCCACCGAGCTTCGAGATGTGGACCAGGCCGTCACGGCCCGGGAGGATGTTGACGAAGGCGCCGAACTTGGTGATGTTGACGACGCGGCCCTTGTAGACCTGCCCGACGTTGGCCGTGGGCGGGTTGAGGATGAGGCGGATCTGCCGCTCGGCCTCGGCGACCGCACCGCGGTCGACGGAGCCGATGGTGACCGTGCCGATCACGCCGTCGTCGTCGACGCTCACGTCGGCGCCGGTCTCGGCCTGGATGGCGTTGATGACCTTGCCCTTCGGCCCGATGACCTCACCGATCTTGTCGATCGGGATCTCGAAGCTGGTGAGCTTCGGCGCCGAGGCACCGACGTCGTCGCGAGCCGTGGCGATGGCCGCGTTCATGACTTCGAGGATCTGCATGCGGGCGTCGCGGGCCTGGTTGAGGGCCGCGGCGAGCACGTCGGCCGGGAGGCCTTCGATCTTGGTGTCGAGCTGCAGGGCGGTGACGAACTCCGACGTGCCGGCGACCTTGAAGTCCATGTCGCCGAAGGCGTCCTCGGAGCCGAGGATGTCGGTGAGGGTGATGTAGCGGTCGTCCTCGTAGATGAGGCCCATGGCGATCCCGGCGACCGGCGCCTTGATCGGCACGCCGCCGTCCATCAGCGAGAGGCTCGAGGAGCACACCGACGCCATCGAGGTGGAGCCGTTCGACGACAGCACCTCGGACACGAGGCGCAGCGCGTAGGGCCAGTCCTCCTTGGAGGGGACGACCGGCAGCAGGGCGCGCTCGGCGAGCATGCCGTGACCGAC
>JADGOP010000441.1 GCA_017882935.1 Actinomycetota bacterium | reverse complement strand
TGAGCCAGGCGACGGTGGCCGCGGTGCCCCGCGCCCGGTCGCGCTCGCCGTACGTGAGGCGCATCAGGTCCTGGAACTCGGCCAACTCCATGGCGGCAGGGTACGCGCCGAGGTCTGGTCCCCAAGCCACCGTGGCACGCGTTGCTCGTCCGCATCTGGTTGCTGAGCAACCACCTACGGACACCAGTCAGCGGGTGAGGCGTGCGGCCACGGCGGCGGCGAACCGGTCTGCCGCGCCCGGCGCGACGTGCACGAAGAGGGCGGGCTCGAACAGCTCGGCCTCGAGCAGCGCGGTGGTGCCGTCGGGCAGCACGACCAGGTCGATGCGACCGTAGAGCAGCGGCAGCCAGGCGTCCGGCCAGACGCGGTCGCGCCCGATCTCCACGAGCGCGGCGGCGACCTTCAGCGCCGTCGCGAGCTCGGCATCGGTCGCGTCCGCGGGGGTGATGTCCTCGGTGTAGGTGCCGTCGACGAAGCCGCCGCCGAGCGCCAGGATCGGGCCCTTCCGGAACACGTGCGACACCGCGCCGTCGACGAGCACCACCGCGCGCTCCCCTTCGAGGGCCACCGACGGGATGCACGCCTGCACCATCACCTCGCCGCCCCCGTCGAGGATCACGGCGGCCAGGTCGAGCGCCGCAGGGTCGCCGATGGCGAAGCGGCCGGTGTTGCGGCTCCCCGCCGACACGGTCGGCTTGACCACCACCTCGTCGATCCCGTCGAGCGCCACGCCGACCACGCCGGGTACGTGGCCCGCGGCGAGCGCCTGCACCGCCGCCGCGGCCTCGTCATGGGAGGTGGCGAACGCGGTGGGCACGACCGCCACGCCGGCCCGGTCGAGGTCGGCCATGTAGCGCTTGTCGAGGTTCCAGCGCACCAGCCCGGGAGGGTTCAGGACCTGGGTGAGCCCGTCGGCGTGGTCGAGCCACGCCAGGAAGGCCGGGGTGTGCTCGGTGTAGTCCCACGGCGCCCGCAGCAGCGCCAGGTCGAAGCGCGCCCAGTCGACCGCGGGGTCGTCCCACACCGCCGCCTCGACGTGCAGACCGCGCGCTTCGAGCGCAGCGAACACGGGGTCGCGGTCGACGTCCTCGACCGCGACCCACTCGTCGCCCGAGGTGACCCAGGCGACGAGTGGCGACACGACAGCTCGGGACGCGACGCGGTGGCGGTCGGCCGTCAGGCCGGCGGCAGCGCGATCGACTTGCTCTCGAGGTACTGCGACAGGCCCTCGGGACCGAACTCCCGGCCGATGCCGCTCGACTTGAAGCCGCCGAACGGCGAGGAGAAGTCCATGAGGTACTGGTTGATGCCGTACGTGCCGGTGCGCACGCGCCGGGCGATGTCGAGGCCCCGGTCGATGTCGGCCGTCCAGACCGAGCCGGCCAGACCGAAGTCGGAGTCGTTCGCGATGGCGACCGCCTGCTCCTCGTCGTCGTAGGGGATGGCGACGAGGACCGGGCCGAAGATCTCCTCCTGCGCGATGCGCATGGAGTTGTCGACGTCGGCGAACAGCGTGGGCTCGACGTACCAGCCCTTGTCGAGACCGTCGGGGCGACCGCCACCGGTGACGACGCGGGCACCCTCGTCGCGGCCGATCTTGATGTAGCCCTCGACGCGGTCGCGCTGGCGGTCGGCCACCAGCGGGCCGATCTCGGTCTCGAAGTCGAGCGGGTCGCCCACCTTCATGCCGCCGACCATCGCGCCGAGGGCGTCGACCACCTCGGCGTAGCGCGAGCGCGACGCGAGGATGCGGGTCTGGGCGATGCAGGCCTGGCCGTTGTTCATGAGCGACGCCATCTTGAGGCCCTCGATGGTGGCGTCGAGGTCGGCGTCGTCGCAGATGATGGCCGCCGACTTGCCGCCCAGCTCGAGGCTGACGCGCTTGAGCTGCTCGCCGCACAGCGAGGCGATGCGACGTCCCGCCGCGGTGGACCCGGTGAACGCGATCTTGTCGACGCCGGGGTGCGTGACGAGGTGCTCGCCGACCTCGCGGCCCGCGGGGACGATGTTGATGACCCCGGCGGGGATGCCGGCGTCGTGGGCGATCTGGGCCAGCAGGAAGATGTCGAGCGGGGTCTCCGGCGAGGGCTTGAGCACGATGGTGGAGCCCGAGATCAGCGCCGGGGCGAGCTTCGACATCATCGTGAACTGCGGGACGTTCCACGGCATGATCGCCCCGACCACGCCCACCGGCTCCTTGCGCACGAGCACCCGGCCGAGCGGGCCCTGGCGCTCCTCCTCGAACGGGAAGGTGCGGGCCAGGTCGATGAAGTACTGGAGCATCACCAGCGGCATGGGGGCCTGCGCCAGCAGCGAGAAGAGCAGGGGAGAGCCCATCTCGGTGCTGATGAGGGTGGCCATCTCCTCGTTGCGGGCTGCGTAGAGGTCGCAGAACTTCTGGACCGCGTCGGCACGCTCGATGGGGTCGAGGCGGGGCCAGGGGCCGTGGTCGAACGCCTCGCGGGCGGCGGCCACCGCTCGGTCGATGTCGTCGTTGGTGCCGTCGGGGACGCGGCCGATCACCTCTTCGGTGTGCGGCGACACCACTTCGATGGTGCCGGTGCCGGCGGGCTTGACCCACTCGCCGCCGATGTAGAGCTTGTCGTGTTCGTGCATGGCGCTACCCCCTGGGAATGCCTGGCCGTGGTCCCCCGACCGTAGTGGAACACGTTCTATCTTTCCACGGCGCAGCCACGGCGCATCAGTTCGGCCACACCGGCGGCCTG
>JADGOP010000068.1 GCA_017882935.1 Actinomycetota bacterium | reverse complement strand
GAGCAGGCCGCGCTCGGTCTCCCCCGCGAGCAGCTGGTCGAAGCTCGTGATCGACGCGCCGACGGCCACGTCGTACGCCTGCCCGCCCGGAGTCGTGGCGCCGGGATCGGCGACGACGGGGTTGCCGAAGCCGAGCGAGCCGTTCTGCTGCGGAGCGCCCGTGGCCACGGCCGAGGCGGCGAAGGTGGCGTCGGCGGTGAGCCCCACGCCGTTGGCGTCCTGGACCACCCCGTGGATCGGCGCGGTGAGCGCCACGCCGAGGCTGTCGCCGATGGGCCCGGCGATGTTCACCTTGGCGAGGGACTGCTGGATGGCGGCGGCGATGGGCGACTGGGCCGGGCCGGACCCGTCGGGGTCGGCCAGCGCCTGGGTGAGGTTCGTCTGCAGCAGCGTCTGCACGTTCGGCAGCAGCAGGTCGACGATGGTGGACACCCCGGGCAGCGAGCAGATGCCACCGGTCCACTGGTGGGCCACGCCCGAGAGCGTGACCGCCGTCGCACCCTGGAGGTCGACGCGCAGCTGGCTGGGGTTGGCGGGGTCGGGCCTCAGGAGGTAGTTGCCGTCGGCCCCGACCGTGGCGGCGGTGATCTCGAGCTGGCACGGGATCGAGATGATGCCGAGGGTGGTGGTGTTCACCTTGGTGAGGATCTTCAGCGAGTGCAGGGTGACGTTGGCCTCGGTGGAGCCGGCGTGGCTCGTGAGGGCCACGTCGAAGCCCGACAGGGTGGGCGCCGCGGCGATGGTGGCCTTGGCCTGCGTCTGGCAGAAGATCAGCTTCACGACGCACTGGTCGAGCACGACGGTGCCCGGGGGCGTGATCGAGGCGGTGTCGATGGTGGTGAGCGACTTGACCACCGGGCCGAGCTTGGCGAACGCCTGCTGGTTCATGCGCAGCGCCACGCCGCTGGCCACCCCGGCGCCGCGGTCGACGATGGTGGCGTGGGTGCCGTCGCCGTAGGCGATGGTGGCGCGGTCGGTCTCGGTGTGGCCCGACTGGTAGGTGGCCACGACCAGGACCTGGTTGAAGACGGCGGCACCGTCGAGGGGGATGGTGAGGCTGTAGTCGTGCGACTTGCCGAGCACCGCGGGCGTGCCGTTGACCGTCACCCCAACGAGCGGGTCGTTCGAACGCGCCGGGGCGGTGCCGGTGATGGTCTGGGTGGACTGCCGGGTGTACACCGCGTGCTGGCCGACGAGGCCGTTGCAGGCGGTGAGGAGGAGCGCCACGCCGAGCGCGAGGGGAGCGAGGAACAGGCGACGGGATCGCACGGTGGGGCCTCCGGGCAGGGGCTGGAGTGGGACGGCGGCGCAAGGCGTGCCGTCGGTCACAGCCATATTACCCAAGAGTAACAATCGGTCAAGGAGAACGGCTCAAGGCAGGCACCCGATCGACCGATGGCGCGCGCCCTGCCTCAGAAGTCGGAGCTCAGCCCCGCCTGCTGCAGCGCGATCCGCAGCTCCTCGGGCTGCTTGGCCACGCTCAGGGCCTCGCGCAGGCCCACCTCGCCGTCGTGGTGCAGCGCCACCAGCGACTGGTCGAACGTCTGCATCCCGTAGTACTGGCCCTCCTGCATCAGCCGCTCGAGCTCGTCGGCGTCAGCACCGGCCACGATGGCGTCGAACACCTTGGCGGTGTTCACCAGGACCTCGGCGGCGGGCACCCGCCCGTCGCCGTCGGCCCGCTCGAGCAGCCGCTGGGTGATCACGCCCCGCAGCGTGCGCGCCAGCGAGTGGCGGACCTGCAGGTGCTGGTCGAGGGGGAAGTAGTCGACGATCTGGCTGATGGCCTCGGGCGCCGAGACCGTCGTCAGCGTGGCGATGACGAGGTGGCCCGACGCGGCGGCGGACAGCACCTCGTGCACGGTGTCGGCGTCGCGCAGCTCGGACACGAAGATCACGTCGGGGTCGAGGCGGTTGACGCGCCGCATCGCCTCGGCGAAGGTCCGGGTGTCGTTGCCGATCTCGCGCTGGCTCACCATCGAGCTCTTGTCGGCGTGCAGCACCTCGATCGGGTCCTCGAGGGTGATGATGTGGACCGACCGCGTCGTGTTGACGTGGTCGAGGATGGCGGCGGCGGTGGTGGTCTTGCCCGACGCGGCCGGGCCGGTGACGAGCACCAGGCCGCGCTCCTCGCTGGCGAGCTTCTCCACGGCCGCGGGGAGCTTGAGGGCACCGATGGCGGGCGCGCCCGGCACCACCCAGCGTGCCGAGAGCCCGTAGGACCCGCGCTGGCGGTACACGTTCACCCGGAAGCGGCCGAGTCCCGACACCCCGTGCGCCACGCTGATCTGGCCCTGCTCGGCGAGCTCCTGGCTGCGCGACACCGGCAGCAGCTCGGCCACCACGGCCTCGATCTCCGATGGCTTGCTCGGCTCGAAGGGCGTCCGCTCGAGCTTGCCGTTCACCCGGATGTGCGGCACGGAGCCGGCCTTCGCGTGCAGGTCGGAGCCGCGCTGCTCGATCAGGTACTGCAGCAGGTCGTTGAGCTCCGTCACGGCACGTCCCCTCTGGAGGCGAGCAGCGTCGAGGCACCGGGGGAGCCCGACGCCGCCGCTTCTCTCGTCATCTCTCGTCGGCCGTGCCGGGCTCGATGTTGAGGTCCCGCCTGCTCAGGGCCGCAGCGTCGACGACGTGGTCACCGGGGCCACCCGAGCTGGGCGGCTCGGGTCGGAAGCGCTCGCCCAGCAACGCGGCCAGCGTGGCGCCGGCCGAGTCGGCCACGCCCTCGAGGTCGTAGCCGCCCTCGAGGAACACGAGGCGCCTCCCGGGTGGCGCGAGCGACACCAGCCGCGCGGTGAGGTCGCCGAAGTCGGCGCTGGTGAGCTCGAGGCCCGTCAGCGGGTCGCGCCGGTGGGCGTCGAAGCCGGCCGACACGAGCACCCAGGTGGGGCGCCACGACTCGACGAAGGGGTCGACGAGGTCGTCGATGCCCCGGAGGTAGACGTCGCCGGTGGCGCCGGCCGGAAGCGGCACGTTGATGGTGGTGCCCCGCGCCTCGTGCCCCCCGGTCTCGTCGAGCGAGCCGGTGCCCGGGTAGAGCGGCCACTCGTGGAACGACACGTAGGTGACGCGCGGGTCGTCGTAGAACGCCTCCTGGGTGCCGTTGCCGTGGTGGGCGTCGTAGTCGACCACCAGGACCCGCTCGCCCCGGTTCGCGAGCGTCGCCGCGGCCACGGCCACGTTGTTGAACAGGCAGAAGCCCATGGCGCGGGCGGGCAGGGCGTGGTGGCCCGGTGGCCGGACGGCGCAGAAGGCGGCGTCGGCCTCGCCCGCGTCGAGCCGCTCGATGGCGTCGAGGCCCGCGCCGGCGGCGAGGCGGGCGGCTTCCGACGAGTGGATGCCCACGTGGGTGTCGGGGTCGAGGTTGCCGCCACCCGTGGCACAGAACTGCTCGATGGCCGCCACGTAGGCCGCCGGGTGCACCGCGCCCAGCTCCTCGGGTGTGGCCGCCCGCGGCTCGACGGGGACCAGGGCCTCGGACACGCCGGCACGCTCGGCGCCGCGGCGGACCGCGTCGAGGCGCGTGGGACGTTCGGGGTGGCCGCGCCCCGCGTCGTGGTCCCAGAACCGCGGGTGGCTGAGGAACAGGACGCTCACGGGCAGTGAGGGTACGCCCCGCCGCCCCGGTCATCGGGCAGCGACCGTGCCGCTTTCTCCGGTGCGGCCGGGGCCGCGTCGTATCCTCGTCCCATGCGACGCGCGGACCGTTCCGCTCTGTGACCACCCACGAGCTCCTCCACGTCGGCCCCGACCGACTGCGCGTGAGCCGCTGGCGCGGTCAGCTCGGCGTCGCCGTGCTCGTGCCCGTCCCCGACGCGCCCGCGCCCTCGGCCCGTGGGGTCCACGAATGCGTCGACGTGCTGGCCGGTCGGGGCATCACCCAGGTGCTCACCGGGGCCCTGAGCCGCCGCGAGCAGCTGCCCTTCCTCGATGCCGGGTTCCGCGTCCACGAGCAGCTCCACCTGCTCGCGCACGACCTGCGGGTGCTCCCCGAACGGGGGCGGACCTCCGAGCTGCGCCGCGCCCGCCGCACCGACCGCACCGCCGCGCTGGTGGTCGACCACCTCGCGTTCGACCCCTTCTGGCGCCTCGACGAGTCGGGCCTGTCCGACGCCATCGAGGCCACGCCCGCCCACCGCTTCCGCGTGGCGAAGGCGCCCGGCAGCCGCGCCGGTCTCGCCGGCTACGCCGTGTGCGGGCGCTCCGGGCCCCGGGGCTACCTCCAGCGCCTCGCCGTCGACCCGGCCCTCCAACGACACGGCATCGGCCGCGCGCTCGTCGTCGACGGGCTCTGGTGGATGCGCCGCCACCGGGTGGCGCAGGCGGTCGTCAACACCCAGCTCGGCAACGACAGCGCGCTGCGCCTCTACCGCCAACTCGGCTTCGTCGACCAGCCCGACGGCCTGGCCGTGCTGACGTGCGCCGTCGGACCGTCGCCCACGTGACCCTGCGCGCCGGCTCACGGGCCCATCGCCCATCGCCCCCCAACCGACCCTGGGTCTCGGGCCTTGCGGTCGCGACCTGTGTCGCGGTGCTCGTGGCCTGGGGTCGACCGCCGACCCCGGCCGCCGCAGCGGGGCGGCCGGCGTCGCCGAGCCGGCGCACGCGGCCTGCCGCCACCCAGCCCACCGGCCCGACGATCACGCTGCTGTCGCAGAACGCGTGGGTCGCACCGAACGGCCGGGTGCGGGCCACCGTCCACGTGACCGACCCCCCCGCCGGCGGCAGCGTGGTCCCGGTGCTGCACGCGTCGGTGCCGAACCGGTCGGCGCTGCTGGCCTCGATGAAGGGGACGACCCAGACCGGCGAGATCGCCTTCCTCCCCGCAGTGCACCTGACGACGCGCACCGTCGCCGCGACCGACGTCACCGTCACCTTCCCACTCAGCGACGGCACCGACCCCGCTCCCGGCGCCATCACCCTCGGGGGCGAGGGCGTGTACCCGCTCGAGCTGCGCGTCGTCGACACGACCGGGAGCCCGGTCACGTCGCTGGTCAGCTATGTGGTCCGCCTGCCGTCCCGGCCCGCCGACGGCCAACCGTCCACCCAGGAGCCCCTGCGCGTCGGCACCGTCGTGCCGGTCCTGGCGCCCCCCTCGCACCGACCCGACGGAACCATCGTGGTCACCCCGGCCGTGCGCCGGTCCGTGCGCAGGGAGCTCACCGCGCTCGAGTCGCCCGGTCCGTCGGCGCCACCGCTCGACCTCGTGGCCTCGCCCGAGCTGCTCGACGCCCTGGCCCGGAGCCCCGATGCCGCCGACCAGCAGCTGCTCGTCCAGCTCGACGTGGCCCTCGGCGCCCGAAGCGTGCTCGCCCAGCCCTACGTCGACGTCGACCTGCCCGGCTACGTGGCCCAGCCCTCCCTGTCGACCACCCTCCTCCGGCTCCTCCAGCGCGGCGACGCCACGCTCGCCACCCGCCTGCACCCGCCCAGCGTGCGCTCGTGGGTGCTCCGTCTCGAGAGCCAGCCCGCTTCGACCACCGTCACCCCGGCCACGCTCACCTGGCTGGACCAGCAGGGGGTGCGGCAGGTCCTGGTGCCCGACGCCTCCCTCGTGCCGATCTCGCAGAACCTCACCGGCACCCAACCGTTCCTGCTGTCGGCAGGCGGCACCCGTCAGGTCCGGGCCCTCCAGGTCGACGCCGACCTCCAGCACCACTTCGCGGCGACCGACCCCGTGCTCGGCGCCAACCAGGTCGTCGCCGACCTCGGGGTGCTCGCTCTCGACGCGCCGGCGACGGTGCGCGCCACGGTTCTCCTGCCCCCGTCCGGCACCAGCCCCGACCCCGCCTTCCTGGCCGCGCTGCGCACCGCGCTCGAGACCGCCTCGCCTCCCGCCGGCTCGGGTGCGCTCCCGCTGGTGCGGCCCACCACCCTGCAACGCCTGTTCGACACCGTGCCGGTCGCAACCGATGCCGGCACCGGCGAGCCCCTGGTGCGCCAGCTCCGCGACACCCCGCCCAAGGACCTCAGCGCCTTCGCCGCCCGCCAGCAGGCCACCACCAGCCGCGTCGACGACTACGAGCGCCTGGTCACCACCAACCGGCCGAGCCGCCTCACCCGCGACGTCGCCGAGCTGCGCACCACCCTCGCGGTGGCCTCGAGCCGCGACCTCGGACCGGTCCAGGTGAGCCGCTACCTCGACGCCGTCAACGGCCATGTGGCCGCCGCCGGGACCGACATCCACCTCCCCGACCGCCAGACGGTCACCCTCACCTCCCGCAGCGCCAGCATCCCGTTCACCATCCGCAACGACATGGGGGGCCCGATCACGGTCGAGCTCCACCTCGACGGCGGCGGCCGGCTGCAGTTCCCCGGCGGTGACGTGCAGACCGTCGTCGTCACGGGAACGGTCGAGCACCGGGCGCTGCGCGTGCGCGTCACCACCCCCGGCGAGTCCACCCTGCACATCCGCGTCACCTCCCCCGGCGGCGGGCTCCTGCTCGGCGAGACCCGGTTCACCGTCCGGTCCACCACCATCTCCGGGGTCGGCCTGGCGCTGACCATCGGCGCGCTCGTGTTCCTCTTCCTCTGGTGGGGGCGCCACGTGTGGCTCACCCGCCGGGCCCGCCGCGCCGCCCGGATCCGGCCGGCCGACCTCATCACCATCGTCGATGCCGAGCGGACCGAGGGCGAGGACCACGTCCCCACGTGAGGTCGGGAGGTCCGGGTTGTAACCCCAGCCGCCCGGCGCGGGTCCGACCACGAAGGCCCGGCACGAACCGGAACGCCGCTGGCACGACGTCGCGCCACGGTGGGAGCCCCAACTCCAACGTCGTGCCGCTCCCGGCGCGATGCTTCCCGAGGTCGTGTCCTCTCGGCCCGACCTCTGCGAAGGAGCCCCATGACCGGAGTACGCATCGTCACCGACAGCGCGTCCGACCTGCCACAGGACGTGGTCGACCGCTTCGGCATCGCCGTGGTGCCGCTCACCATCCGCTTCGGCGACGAGGAGTTCGTCGACCGTGAGGAGCTGAGCGCCGAGCAGTTCTACGCGCGCATGGAGACCTCCGACGCGCTGCCCGCCACCGCCGCGCCCTCGCCGGGCAAGTTCGCCGCTGCGTTCCGCCGGCTCAAGGACGAGGGCGCCGACTCGATCGTCTGCATCGACATGTCCGAGGAGCTCTCGGCCACCATCCAGTCGGCGCGCACCGCCGCCAAGGAGGTCGAGGGCATGGTCGACGTCGTGGTCGTCGACTCCAAGTCGATCACCTCCGGGCTCGCGGTCCAGGTCATCGAAGCGGCCAAGGCCGCCGCCGACGGACGTACCCCCGCCGACATCGTGGCCCTCTGCGCCGACCTCGCCTCCCGCACGCGCATCTACGGTGGCCTCGACACCCTCGAGAACCTGAAGAAGGGCGGCCGCATCGGCGGTGCCCAGGCGATGATCGGCGGCCTGCTGTCGATCAAGCCGATCGTCGACATCAGCACCGGCCGGGTCGAGGAGGCCGCCAAGCTGCGGACGCGCAAGAAGGAGATGCTCTGGCTGCGCGACAAGGTCTTCGCGGCCGGCGACGTCGAGCACCTGGCGCTCCCCCACGGCTACGCGCCCGACTACGACGAGTACATCGCCCTGTTCGCCGACCGCTACGGCCCGGGCGACTTCACGACCAGCATCATCGGGGCCACCATCGGCGCCCACGGCGGGCCGCGCATCGTCGGCGCCTCCTGGATCGTGCCCAAGGACGCCAACGAGTAACGGGGAGCAGCACCCCGGCAAGTACCGTTGGGGCGTCGTGGACGACCCTGGCTCGCCGCCCCCCGCAGCTGCACGAACCGATCGAGCCGGCCGCCTCCTCGCGGGGCGGTACCGCTTGCTGCACCCCATCGCCACCGGTGGCATGGCGCAGGTGTGGGAGGCCGAGGACGAGGTCCTCGCCCGCAGCGTGGCCGTCAAGCTGCTGCACACGCACCTGGCCAGCGACGCCGCTTTCGTCGAGCGCTTCCGCCACGAGGCCATCGCCGCGGCCCGGTTGAGCCACCCCTCGATCGTCTCGATCTACGACACCGTCAGCGAGCCCGACCTCGAGGCCATCGTGATGGAGCTGGTGCGGGGCACCACCCTGCGCAAGCGGCTCGACGAACAGCACGTCCTCGAGACGCCCGAGGTGGTGGCCATCGGCGTGCAGGTGGCCGATGCGCTCGACACCGCGCACCGCGCCCACGTGGTGCACCGCGACATCAAGCCCGCCAACATCCTGCTCTCCACCGACGAACGGGTGCTGGTGGCCGACTTCGGCATCGCCAAGGCCTTCGAGGGCGCCGACCTCACCGTCGACGGCGCCATGATCGGCACGGCCAAGTACCTGGCACCGGAGCAGGTCGAGGGCGGGCCGGTCGACGGTCGGACCGACCTCTACTCGCTCGGCGTCGTCCTCTACGAGGCGCTGTGTGGACGGCCACCGTTCCTCGCCGACACCGACACGGCCACGGCCATCGCCCGGCTCCACCAGGCCCCCTTGCGACCGCGCCAGCTGCGTGCCGGCATCCCCCGCCCCATCGAGGACGTGGTGCTGCGCGCCCTCGCACGTCACCCGGCCGACCGCTTCGCCGATGCCGCGGAGTTCCGGGCCTCGCTGCTCGCCGCCTTCCAGGGACAGGTCCCCGACCTCCCCCCCGTCATCGACCAGACCACCATCACCGACCCCACGGTGGTGCCCCGCTCCGCGACGCCACCGGCCGGCATCGGCCGGGTCCGGGGCGTGCCCGCCACCGTGGGCGCGGCCGCCGAGGCGGAGCCCACCCCGTCGTTCCGCGAGACCGAGCGCGGCTGGCTGGTTCCCACGCTGCTCATCGTCCTCGTGGCGGTGGCGCTGGGCGTGGCGGGGGTGCTGTTCGGGCAGACCGACGCCGCCCACCGGTTGTTCGGCTCCGCGAAGGCCACGCCGACCACGGTGGCGGCACCGGTGGCCCTGAAGCTCACCAGCGCGGTGCCCTTCGATCCCGACGGCGACGGCGTCGAGGACAACGGCGAGGCCGCCAACGTCATCGACGGCAAGCCCACCACCACCTGGCACACCGAGACCTACCAGGTGGGCGGCGAGATCACGCGGCTCAAGCCGGGGGTCGGGATCTACGTGACCCTGACCGGCGTGCACGCCCTGCACACCCTGAGCATCACCAGCGCCTCGAGC
>JADGOP010000440.1 GCA_017882935.1 Actinomycetota bacterium | reverse complement strand
TTCGTGCTCGACGCCGTGCCGATGTAGGTGATCGCGCCGATGCAGACGACGGCGATCAGGGCCACCAGCAGCGCGTACTCCACGAGGGAGGCACCACGCTCGGTGTCGCCGAAGCGAGCCCGGAGGTAAGCGGCAATGTGTTCGTAGCTGGTAAGCATTCTGGTGACTCCCTATGGGTGATCGGTCCCCGTCCAGGGGCCGTGTTCCTGTCCAAAGGAGCATCGGCTGCGCGGCACGGCAGGTGAATGGGTCGTCCGACCTATTTTGTGACGATTGCCTCGCTCTCACCTGCGACATTGGCGCTTTTCGAGGCCGATCGGGGCGCGCGACAGGAGGATGCCGGTCCCCGGAGCGCCGGCGCCCGCGCGCCTGCCGCTCCGCCTCCCCCCACGGCCCTCCGCCGCCGCTCCGCCGTTGCGGTCAGCTCAAGCGCACGATCCCCATCCGCACGGCCCGCAGCACCGCCTGGGTGCGATCCCGTGCATCGAGCTTCTGGTAGATCGACGCCAGGTGGTTCTTGACTGTCTTCTGGCTGATGTAGAGGCGCTCGGCGACCTCGGCCGTGGAACAGCCGTCGGCGATGAGCTGGAGGACCTCTTCCTCACGCTTCGTGACCACCCGCTCCTCATCGCCCTCGGGCGGGAGCCGGCGGACCTCGTCGAGCATGGAGGCGGCGAGGTCGGGCGTCATCGAGGCGTCGTCGCTGGCGGCCAGGCGGACGGCCTCGGCGATCTCGTCGGTGGAGCAGTCCTTCACGAGGTAGCCGCTGGCGCCGGCCCGCAGCGCGGCGGCGACCACCTCCTGATCGGCGTGCATGGTGAGCATGATGATGCTCACGTCGGGGACGAGCTGGCGGATGCGGCGGGTCGCCTCGACGCCGTCGACGTCGGGCATGGTGACGTCCATGAGCACCACGTCGGGGCGGAGCTCGACCGTGAGGCGCACCGCCTCCTCGCCGTCGCCGGCCTCCCCCACCACGTTGAAGCCCTCGTCGACCATCGACCGCCGCAGGCCCTCGCGCAGCATCCGGTGATCGTCGGCCAGCAGCAATCGGATGGTCACCGGAGCACCCCCTCGACGGGTTGGGTACGAAGCGTGCCGCTCATCAGATCAGATCCCGTCGAGACGGCAGCGGACCACCGTACCGCGCCCTTCGACCCCGTTGATCTCGAACGTGGCTCCGACGCTCGCGGCACGCTCCCGCATGCCGGTGATCCCGTAGGAGTCGAGGCGCCCCGCGCGGCCCGTGGGGAAGCCCTTGCCGTCGTCGATGACCTCGAGCAGGGCCCGTGAGCCGTCGGTGCGCCAGGTCACCGAGATGCTCGTGGCGTTGGCGTGACGCTCGATGTTGATGACCGCCTCCTGGGCGATGCGCCACAGCTCGCGCTCGCGCAGCAGGGGCAGCCGGCCGGTGGCCTGCGCCACCACGCGGGTGCGCAGGCCGCTGCGGTCGCGCACCCGGTCGAGGAACGCCTGCATCGTGGCGGTGAAGTCCTGGGTGTCGGACACGTCGGTGCGGAGGTCGTACAGGGTGTCGCGGACCTCGGCGATGACGCCGCGCACGTCGTTGCGGAGCCGGTTGAGCGAGGGCCCGATGTCGGTCTCGCGCTCGTTCGCCTTGACGATGCGGTCGAGCTCGAACGCCAGGTAGGCCAGCGACTGCCCGATGCGGTCGTGGAGGTCGCGTGCGATGCGGGTGCGCTCCTCGTCGGCCCCGACGGTGCGCAGGCGGCCGAACACGCGGGCGTTGTCGAGCGCCAGCGCGGCCGGCTCGAGGAAGCCGTTGAGGAGCTCGACGTCGCGTTCGGTGAAGTGCTCGGGCTCGAGCGACTCGATCGCGAGCAGCCCGACGAGGGAGTCGCGGGCCGTCAGCACGCCGTAGATGCCCGAGCGCGTCTTGGGCGAGAGCCCGCCGCCCTCGTCGAACACGTCGGGCACCGCGATGACGCGGCGCGTGGCGGCCGCCCGACGCAGCGGAGCGGGCAGGTCGCGCTGGGCCACCTTGTTGGGCAGCCGCCGGCCGTCCCACCGGGCCACCTCCCACTGGCCGTCGGTCTCGTCGAACAGCAGCAGGGCCGCCGCGTCGAACCGGAACAGCTCGCGCACCCGGCCCATGGTGCCGTCGAGGGCCTCCTCGAGGTCGAGCGACGCCGGCAGGGCCTGGGCGACCTGGTGGAGGGAGGTGAGCAGCTCGTTGGCGTCGGTGAGGCGGTCGAGGCGGCTCAGCGTGAGGGTGTGCCGCTGGCGGGCCTCACCGAAGATGCGCCGGGCGTAGCCCGAGGTGGCGGCCACGACGACCAGCTCGATCGACCACTGGGTGCTGATGGCCCAGGGGTTCTGCCCTGCCACGGGCTGGATGACCTGGGCGGTGCCCACCGCCACCGACACCGCGATCGCGATGCGCAGCGCGAAGGCGAAGCCCCGCGAGAACCCCGCCACGATGATGGACGTGAGGATGGGGTACACCAGCGGCGAGTTCCAGGCACCGGTGAACACGATGGCCAGGGAGCTGAGCCCCACCTCGACCAGGAGGCGGATGAGGCTGGCCGTGTCGCCGTCGTCGCGCAGCGGCTGCCAGAGGCGGAAGCCGTTGTAGGTGAGGACGATCGACGACCACACGATGACGTTGAGGTGGCCCTGGTTGATCGCGGAGGCGGCGAGGGCCATGCTGAGCGCGGTGGTGCCGAGGCGCACCGCGAAGATGATCTGGACGAAGCGCGCCTCGGGGTCG
>JADGOP010000067.1 GCA_017882935.1 Actinomycetota bacterium | reverse complement strand
GCTGGCGCCGCACGACGTTGGCGTGTGTAGGGTGGTGGGGGTCCCCTACCGGGACCTCCTCCGGCCCGCGCATCTGACGTACACCGATGTCGTCACCCGTCCGCTCAGTCCCTTGACGAAGGCGGCCGCGGCGGGCGTGAGCCTCCTGCAGGGCTCGAACCCCGATGTCGCCTTCGGCCCCTACGGGCCTGCCGTCGCCTACACGATGGCGCGCTACTTGGGACCCATGAAGCATCTCGACGTCCCAGGTTCCAAGGACCCGAAGGTGATCGCGAGCGCGCACGCGCTCGACCGCTTCCTGAGCAACGGAGGATGTCCACGCTGACCACGTCGGGGGGCCGGGAGCGTGGCGGCCGGCAGATCGCGCCGGCCGGGTCAGAGGGTCGCGAACCAGGACACGACGGCCGCGGCGATCTCGTCGTCGCGGCCCTTCGGGTCGTGGCGCTGCCCCTCGAGCCAGACGTGCGTGACGGGCCCGGGGATGGCCGCGGTGGCCGCCTCGAACTCGTCGGGCGTCCCGAACGGGTCGCGGGTGCCCGACACGAAGAGGCAGGGCAGGTCGAGGTCGGGGAAGTGGCCGGTGCGCATGCGGTCGAGCCGGCCCGGCGGGTGCAGCGGGTAGCTGAGCAGCACCAGGCCGGCCGCCGGGGTGCCCGCGGCGACGGCCAGGGAGCACATGCGGCCACCCATCGAGCGCCCGCCCAGCACCACGTTGCGACGCGGCACGCCGGTGTCGGCCAACAAGGTCGCGAGCTCGGCGTCGAGGGCGGCGAGCAGCTTCGGCTCCCGATCGGGCGCCCGCCGACCCTCCTTGCGGTACGTGAAGTCCATGCGCCGCACGGGCACCGGTGCCAGGGCGGATTCGAGCGCGACCAGCGTGTGGTGGGTGCGGTCGCCGCCCGCGCCCGGAGCCAGCAGCACCGCCCGCTTGCGCCGTGACGGCCGGGCGCGGCCCGCGGTGGCCATCAGACCAGGCCCCGTAGGCGGGAGAGCAGCTGCTCGGCGCTTGCGCGGATCTCGTCGCTGCCCCACCCGGCGACCCCGGACCCGAGGGAGTCGGCGTCGGCCAGCAGGTCATCCCACCAGGCCTGGGTGATGCCGAACGGCGGCGCCGCGGAGCAGGCGGCGAGCGCCCCGCGGAGCGCCGGGACCGAGTCCTCGTCGAGCGGCTTGCGATGCAGGCGGTCGACAGCGTCGAACAGGTCGCCGAGCGGGGCCTCGTCGGCGACCTCGTCGGGCTCGGCAGCAGGGTCGGCCAGGGCCGCGGTGTCGGCGCGGGCCACCTGCTCGATGATGTCCGCCGTCGGTTCCCCACCCGCCACGGCCAGGGTGGAGATGAGGTGCTCGACGCGGACCTGCTCGGCGGTGCCCACCACCACCGCATCCGGGCCCCACTCGCATCCGATGCGGGCGGTGTGCAGCAGCACCCGCAGGTCGGCCCACTCCAGCGGGTCGAGGTCGGTGGTGGGCAACGAGACGCTCGGCCCCGGGGGCACGCCCGGCTCGAACTGCGCCTCGACGTCGTCGACCAGCCCGTCTGCCCGGCTCGGGTCGGCGACCACCACGCTCAGCGCACCGCCGTCGAACGTGAACGGCACCTGCGCGTGGCGGAGCCGGTGCTCGAGCTCCTCGACCGAGTCGGGGAACCAGCCGGACAGGTCGTAGGTGACGGTGTCGAGCGTCGGGGCAGCATCGTCGAGCGGGGCGAGCCCGCAGCGCGGGCACCGTTCGTCGGACCGCCCGAGGGGCTCACCGCACTGACGGCAGGGATGGTTCGACACAGGTGCGGAGGCTACCGAGCGGGCGGCCGCGGAAGTCGAAAAGCCACCCCTGGCCCCCGGCGCGAAGTACGATGCCGCACCAAGCACGAACTCATCGTGAAAGGAAGAGCGGGATATGAGCGACGTCTCTCAAGGTCCGGGTTGGTGGCAGGCCTCGGATGGCAAGTGGTATGCGCCACAACAGGCAGCAGGGGGCGCACCCGACCCCGGGCTGGGCACTCCGGCAGCCGGCGGCCCTGCGGCAGCCGCAACCGGCCCCGGCGGTGCGCCGCTCGCCGAGTGGGCGACGCGGGCGATCGGCATCGTGATCGACTGGGCCATCGGCATCGTCCTGTTCCTCGCGTTCTTCATCGTCGGGCTGATCCTCGGCGCGATCTCCAACGTGCTCGGCTTCCTGTTCGACCTCGTCGGCTACTTCGTGGTGCTGGCCTACTGGCTGTACCTCGGCTACCTCGTCGGCACCAAGGGCCAGAGCCCGGGCATGGCGATCCAGGGCATCACCTGCATCGGTGAGGAGACCGGAGCCCTCATCGGCGGCGGTCAGGGCGTCATCCGCACCCTCGCCCACTTCATCGACTCGCTCATCTGCTACATCGGCTGGCTCTTCCCGCTGTGGGACCCCAAGAAGCAGACGATCTCCGACAAGCTCCTCAAGACCCTCGTGGTCACCGGCGCGCCGAAGAAGGCCTTCAGCGTCGACCTGTTCAAGGCGTAGTCCCTCCGGATCCCGCCCTCTCGTCGCACGTGCCCCGGCTTCGGCCGGGGCACGTGCGCGTTTTGGGGACGGTTTCGGTGCACATCCCGCCGAAAGAGGCCGCGCAGGGGCCTGGGCGCTAGCCCAGGGGGCGGTCGGTGGGGCGCACGGGCGACGGGAGGTCGGTGCTGCCCATGAGGAACGCGTCGGCGGCGGCCGCCGCGGCACGGCCCTCGGCGATGGCCCACACGATCAGGCTCTGACCGCGGCCCATGTCACCGGCGACGAACACGCCCGGCACGTTGGTGCTCCAGGCGTCGTCACGGGCCACGTTGCCCCGGTCGTCGAGGTCGACGCCGAGGTCGGTGAGCAGGGGCGACGGGTCCGGGCCGGTGAAGCCCATGGCGAGCAGGACCAGGTCGCACTCCAAGTCGAAGTCGCTGCCGTCGACCCTCACGAAGGTGGGCCGGCCGTCGACGACCTCGCTCCGGACCTCGTGGGCCCGCAGGGCGGCGACCCGACCGTTGCCGTCGTCGACGAAGCGCTCGGTGTTCACGGCGAAGACGCGGTCGCCCCCCTCCTCGTGCGCCGAGGAGGTGCGGTACACGAGCGGCCACGTCGGCCACGGCGTGACGTCGGCACGCTCGTCGGGCGGGCGCGGCATGATCTCGAACTGGTGGACCGAGGTGGCGCCCTGGCGGTGCGAGGTGCCGAGGCAGTCGGCGCCGGTGTCGCCGCCGCCGATGATGACCACCCGCTTGCCGGCGGCGCTGACGGGCGCCTCGTAGAGGTCGCCCTCCTGCACCCGGTTGGCGAGCGGCAGGAACTCCATGGCCTGGTGGATGCCGTCGAGCTCGCGGCCGGGGACGGGCAGGTCACGGGCCGCAGTGGCGCCACCGGCCAGCACCACGGCGTCGAAGTCGGCGAGCAGCTGGTCGACGGTGAGGTCGACGCCCACGTCGACGCTGGTGCGGAACTCGGTGCCCTCGGCAGCCATCTGCTCGAGGCGGCGGTCGAGGACCCGCTTCTCCATCTTGAACTCGGGGATCCCGTAGCGCAGCAGGCCACCGATGCGGTCGTCGCGCTCGAGCACCACCACGTGGTGGCCGGCGCGGGTGAGCTGCTGCGCCGCGGCGAGGCCCGCCGGGCCCGAGCCCACCACCGCCACCTTCTTGCCCGTGCGCACCGCCGCGACGACCGGGGCGATCCACCCCTCGGCGAAGGCGTGCTCGATGATCTCGAACTCGACCTGCTTGATGGTGACCGCGGGCTGGTTGATGCCGAGCACGCACGCCGACTCGCACGGCGCCGGGCAGAGGCGACCGGTGAAGTCGGGGAAGTTGTTGGTGGCGTGCAGGCGGTCGATGGCCTCGCGCCACGAGTCACGGAAGACCAGGTCGTTCCAGTCGGGGATGAGGTTGCCGAGCGGGCAGCCCTGGTTGCAGAACGGGATGCCGCAGTCCATGCAGCGGCTGGCCTGGTTGCGCAGCTCGTCGGTGTCGAACGGCTCGTAGACCTCCATCCAGTCCTTGAGCCGGATCTGGACGGGGCGCGCGGTGTGTGCCACGCGGTCGTGCTTCAGGAACCCCTTGATGTCGCCCACAGCGAATGCCTCGCCCCTCAGCCTTGTGCGGCGGCCATGATGGCCTCGTCGATGTCGGTGCCGGCCTCTTCGGCGCGGCGGATGGCCGTGAGCACCCGCTTGTAGTCGCGGGGCATGACCTTGACGAACTGGTCGGCGGTCCAGGTCCAGTCGGCGAGCACGCGGCCCGCCACGTCGGAACCGGTCTCCTCGGCGTGGCGGAAGACCGTGGTGTACAGCCAGGTGCGGTCGAGGTCGTCGAGAGGCTCGATGTCGACCATGTCGGAGTTGACGAGCGACGCGAAGCGCTCCTCGGGGTCCCAGACGTAGGCGATGCCGCCGGACATGCCCGCCGCGAAGTTGCGGCCGGTGGGGCCGAGCACGACCACGCGCCCGCCGGTCATGTACTCGCAGGCGTGGTCGCCCACGCCCTCGACGACGGCGGTGGCGCCCGAGTTGCGGACGCAGAAGCGCTCGCCGACGACGCCACGCAGGAACAGCTCGCCGCCGGTCGCGCCGTAGAGGATCACGTTGCCGGCGACGACGTTGTCCTCGGCGACGAAGTCGGGGTGGGCGTCGAGCGGCGGCCGTACCACGATGCGCCCACCGCTGAGGCCCTTGCCCACGTAGTCGTTGGCGTCGCCGTGGAGGCGCAGCGTGATGCCGCGCGGCAGGAAGGCGCCGAAGCTCTGGCCGGCCGAGCCGGTGAAGGTGATCGAGATGGTGTCGTCGGGCAGGCCCTCGCCCCGGTAGCGCTTGGTGAGCTCGTGGCCGAGCATGGTGCCGACCGTGCGGTTCACGTTGGCGATCTCGTAGCTCAGCTCGACCTTCTCGCCCCGGTCGAGCGCCGGGGCGGCATCGGCGATGAGCTGGTTGTCGAGGGCCCGGTCGAGGCCGTGGTCCTGGCTGCGGGTCTGGTGCCGGTGGTCGCCCTCGGGCAGCTCCGGCACGTGCAGCACGGCCGAGAGGTCGAGGCCGTGCGCCTTCCAATGGTCGACGGCGCGCTCCACGTCGAGCGCCTCGGCGTGGCCGATGGCCTCGTCGAGCGAGCGGAAGCCGAGCTCGGCGAGCAGCTCGCGGACCTCCTCGGCGACGTACTCGAAGAAGGTCTCGACGAACTCGGGCTTGCCGCTGTAGCGCTCGCGCAGCACCGGGTTCTGGGTGGCGATGCCCACCGGGCAGGTGTCGAGGTGGCAGACGCGCATCATGATGCAGCCCGACACCACCAGGGGTGCGGTGGCGAAGCCGAACTCCTCGGCGCCGAGCAGCGCGGCGATGACGACGTCGCGGCCGGTCTTGAGCTGCCCGTCGACCTGCACCACGATGCGGTCGCGCAGCCGGTTGAGGAGCAGCGTCTGCTGGGTCTCGGCCAGCCCGAGCTCCCAGGGCCCACCGGCGTGCTTGAGCGAGGTGAGCGGGCTGGCGCCGGTGCCCCCGTCGTGGCCCGAGATGAGCACCACGTCGGCGTGCGCCTTCGAGACCCCGGTGGCCACCGTGCCGACCCCGACCTCGGCCACGAGCTTCACGTGGACTCGTGCCGCCGGGTTGGAGTTCTTGAGGTCGTGGATGAGCTGCGCCAGGTCCTCGATGGAGTAGATGTCGTGGTGCGGCGGCGGGCTGATGAGCCCCACACCAGGCGTGGAGAAGCGGGTCTTGGCGATCCAGGGGTAGACCTTGCCCCCGGGGAGCTGGCCGCCCTCGCCGGGCTTGGCGCCCTGCGCCATCTTGATCTGGATGTCGTCGGAGTTGGTGAGGTACTCCGACGTGACCCCGAAGCGGCCCGACGCCACCTGCTTGATGGAGCTGCGGCGCTCGGGGTCGTAGAGGCGCTCGGGGTCCTCGCCGCCCTCGCCCGTGTTCGACTTGCCGCCGATGCGGTTCATCGCGACGGCGAGGGTCTGGTGTGCCTCCATGGAGATGGAGCCGTAGCTCATGGCGCCCGTGGAGAAGCGCGCCACGATGGCGCTGACGGGCTCGACCTCGTCGAGCGGCACTGCGGGGCGCTCGCCGTTCTTGAAGCGGAACAGGCCGCGCAGCGTGGCGAGGCGCTCGGCCTGCTCGTCTACGGCGCGCGTGTACTGCTTGAAGATGTCGTAGCGCTTGGTGCGGGTGCCGTGCTGCAGCTTGAACACGGTCTCGGGGTTGAACAGGTGGTACTCGCCTTCGCGGCGCCACTGGTACTCGCCGCCCACCTCGAGCTCGCGGTGGGCCCGCTCCTCGGGCCGGGTGAGGTGCGCGCGGTGGTGCCGGCGCGCGACCTCCTCGGCGAGCTCGTCGAGGCCGATGCCCCCGAGCTTGGAGGTGGTGCCGGTGAAGTAGGCGTCGACCAGCTCCTGCGAGAGGCCGACCGCCTCGAACACCTGCGCCCCGGTGTAGGAGGCCACCGTGGAGATGCCCATCTTCGACATCACCTTGAGCACCCCCTTGCCCGAGGCCTTGATGTAGTTGCGCACCGCCTCGTCGAGGCCGATGTCGGTGATGCTGCCGCGTGCGAGCATGTCCTCGACGGTCTCGAAGGCCAGGTAGGGATTGATGGCCGAGGCGCCGTAGCCGATGAGCAGCGCCATGTGGTGCACTTCGCGGGCCTCGCCCGTCTCGAGGATCAGCCCCGCCTGGGCGCGCAGCTTCTGGCGCACCAGGTGGTGGTGGATGGCCGACGTGAGCAGCAGCGACGGGATCGGGGCCAGCTCGGCGTTGGAGTGCCGGTCGGAGAGGATGAGCAGGCGGGCGCCACCGGTGATGGCATCGGATGCCTGCCGGGTGAGGTCGTCGAGCGCGGCGCGCAGCCCGGGGCCCCCGTCGGCGACGCGGTAGAGGCCGTCGAGCTGGGCGGTGGCGAACTCGGGCCGGCTGCCGTCGTCGTTGACGTTGAGCAGCTTGGCGAGCTCGTCGTTGTCGAGGATCGGGAACGGCAGCACGATCTGGCGGCACGACTCGGGCCCGGGGGCGAGCAGGTTGCGCTCGGCGCCGATGGTGGCCCGCAGCGAGGTGACGAGCTCCTCGCGGATGGCGTCGAGCGGCGGGTTGGTGACCTGCGCGAAGAGCTGGCTGAAGTAGTCGAACAGCAGCCGGGGCCGCTCGGACAGCACGGCCAGCGGGGTGTCGGTGCCCATCGACCCGAGTGCCTCACCGCCGGTGCGCGCCATGGGTGCCAGCAGGATCTTGAGCTCCTCGGTGGTGTAGCCGAAGGTCTGCTGGCGGCGGAGCACCGAGGCGTGGGGGTAGCGGGTGTGGGGCCGCTCGGGCAGCTTGTCGACGTGCACGAGGCCTGCGTCGAGCCACTCCTGGTAGGGGTGCTCGGCGGCGAGGGTGGCCTTGATCTCCTCGTCGTCGACGATGCGGCCCTGGCTGGTGTCGACCAGGAACATGCGACCCGGCTGCAGCCGGCCCTTGCGCACCACCGTGGACGGGTCGATGGGCAGCACGCCCACCTCGGAGGCCATCACCACGAGGCCGTCGTCGGTGACCCAGTAGCGCGAGGGGCGCAGGCCGTTGCGGTCGAGCACCGCGCCGATGACCGTGCCGTCGGTGAAGGCCACCGAGGCCGGCCCGTCCCAGGGCTCCATGAGCGAGGCGTGGAACTCGTAGAAGGCCCGCTTGGCGGGGTCCATCGAGGCGTGGTTCTCCCAGGCCTCGGGCACCATCATGAGCACGGCGTGGTGCAGGGGCCGGCCACCCAGCTCGAGCAGCTCGAGCACCTCGTCGAAGGTGGCCGAGTCGGACGCACCGGGCGTGCAGATCGGGAAGATGCGGTCGATGGTGGTGCTGCCGTCGCCGTTCTGGCCGGGGCCGTCGAACGCTTCCGAGGCCAGCAGCGCCTCGCGGGCCCGCATCCAGTTGCGGTTGCCCATGACGGTGTTGATCTCGCCGTTGTGGGCGAGCAGCCGGTACGGGTGGGCCAGCTCCCACGACGGGAACGTGTTGGTGGAGAAGCGGCTGTGCACCAGCGCGAGGGCCGACTCGACGCGCTCGTCGGCCAGGTCGGGGTAGAAGCGCTCGAGCTGAGGCGTGGTGAGCATGCCCTTGTAGACGAGGGTGCGCGCCGACAGGCTCGGGAAGTAGACGGCGGGCGTGCCCGCGTCGGTGACGATCTCGTGCTCGATGCGCTTGCGCACCACGAAGGCCCGACGCTCGAGGGCCATGCCCTGCAGCTGGTCGGCGGCGTCGGCCTCGGGCCCGGCGAGGAAGAGCTGCCGGAACGAGGGCATGGCGTCGCGGGCCATGGAGCCGAGCGACGAGGGGTCGACGGGGACGTCGCGCCACCCGAGCACCCGGAGGCCCTCGGAGGCGGCGATCTTGTCGATGGAGGCCACGGCCTCGTCTGCGGTGGCGGGGTCGGGCGGCAGGAAGGCGATGCCCGTGGCGTAGGCGCCGGCGGGCGGCAGGTCGAAGCCGGCGACCTCACGCAGGAAGGCGTCGGGGACCTGCAGCAGGATGCCGGCGCCGTCGCCGGAGTTCTCCTCGGCCCCGGAGGCGCCGCGGTGCTCGAGGTGGCAGAGCGCGGCGACGCCCTTGGCCACGAGGTCGTGGCTGCGTCGACCCTGCAGGTCGACGACGAAGGCGACGCCACACGCGTCGTGCTCGTACGCGGGGTCGTAGAGACCCTGTGCTGCAGGGAGGTTGGGCATTCGTGTTCCTGGGGCGAAGGGGTTTCGTGCTGCTTCGCTGGGACGACACTGGCCCGACGGCAGGGGACGACATCGTACCAAGACCCCCCGATCCGCCGAAAAGCGAATGTTCTGTGGGAAGCCCCGGAATACGGGTGCTTGTGGGGGTCAGTTCGGGCGGCGGGCCTGCAGGCCGCGGAAGCCGCCGGCCAGGTCGGTGGCCCGGAGGAGGCCGAGCCGGCGCAGCGTGGCGGCCGCCAGGCTCGACGCGTAGCCCTCGTTGCAGACCAGGATCACCCGCTGATCGGGGCCGTCGAGCGCGGCGAGCCGGTGCGGGCTGGTGGGGTCGAGCCGCCACTCGAGTACCAGCCGGTCGACGACGATCGCCCCCGGCAGCTCACCCTCGGCCGTGCGGTCCTCGACGGGCCGCAGGTCGACGACCAGGGCACCCGCCGCGACCTCGGCCGGGAGGTCGCCGGGCCCGACGCGCTCGAACGTGGC
>JADGOP010000066.1 GCA_017882935.1 Actinomycetota bacterium | reverse complement strand
ACGGCACCCGCAGGAAGGCGAGCTGGTACGCACCCAGGCGGAGGGCCGCCCGCACCTCGGGCTCGACGTCGCGCAGCAGGAAGCGGTCGACCAGCCAGTCGCAGGCCCGTCCCATCCGGGTGGTGCCGTAGACGAGCTCGGTGACGAAGGAGCGGTCGCGGTCGCTCAGCGCGCTGTCGGCGAGCATCGCGGGCAGCACGAGGTTGGCGTAGCCCCGGTCGAGGTCGATGCGGAGCAGCGCGTCGAGGGCGACGCGCCGCGCGTCGGTGGGCGACCCGACCTGCAGCCGTCCCCGGCGGGCGTTGCGGGGGCCGCCCCCCTTGGCCACCTTCGGCCTCGTCACGAGCCGAGCCGCTCGCCGGACGCGGGGCGGGCGCCGTTCCACCAGGCGCGGCCGTCGGTGCGGGCCTTGCCCTCGGGCTGGACCTCGAGCAGCTCCAGCCACGCCGAGCCGGTCCGCACGGCAGGCCCGCACCCGCCTGACGGCCCTCGCAGCACGCCGGTGGTGGTGGGTCCGTGGCCTTCGATGTCGGGGTCGGCGCCGTCGGTCTGAGGCACGCGGACGCACCACAGCTTGAGGCGGTGCCCGCGGAACGTGGTCCAGGCGCCGCCCACCCGCACCACCGCGGCAATCCGGTCGGCCGCTGACCCGAGGTCGAGGTGCAGGTCGTCGGAGGTGATCTTCTCGGCGTAGGTGACGTCGCCCGTCTGGGGCTCGGCGACACCGAGGCCGCCGAGCAAGGTGTCGACGAGCAGGTCCGTGCCCACGGCCACGAGCTCGGCGCGCAGCTCGTCGGCGGTGCGGTCCCCGACGGGCACCTCGGCGCGGCGGTACACCCCGCCCGCGTCGAGCTCGTCGACGACCTCCATCACGCACACGCCGGTGCGCTCGTCGCCGGCCAGGATGGCCCGCTCGACCGGGGCGGCGCCCCGCCAGCGCGGCAGCAGCGAGAAGTGCAGGTTCACCATGGGGAGCGCGGCGAGCACGTGGGGCTTGATGATGCGCCCGAACGCCACGACCACGCCCAGGTCGGCACCGGTGCCGAGGACGTCGTCGACGTCGTGGCTGACCCGCAGGCCCAGCTCGACGGCCGCAGCCTTCACGGGGCTGGGGCTGAGGTCACCCCGGCGACCGCGTCGCTTGTCGGGGCGCGTCACGACCAGCGCGACGTCGAAGCCTGCGGCCACCAGCGCGCGCAGGGGTGGCACCGACGCCTCCGGTGTGCCGAGGAAGACGAGGCGCTCGGGGACCCGGGCAGGAACCGCGGGCTCCGCCACTAGCGCAGCGACAGACCGGGGAGCCCGGGAGCCGGGGCGTCGGCCGGCACGAAGGTCATCTGGCGGATCGCCTTGAGGGCCGCCTTGCGCTGGTCCTCGTCGAGCCGCTCGATGTACAGGATGCCGTCGAGGTGGTCGAGCTCGTGCTGGAAGCAGCGCCCCTCGAGCTCGCTGGCCTCGATGGACAGCTCGTTGCCGTCGAGGTCGTAGCCCACGAGGTGCACGTGGTTGGGACGCACGAGCTCGAACGAGAGCCCGGGGATCGAGAGGCAGCCCTCGTCGTAGGCCCACTCGCCGTCGCTCTCGACGATCTGCGGGTTCACGATGGTGCGGGGCCCGTCGCCCACGTCGTACACGAACAGGCGCTTCTGGACGCCCACCTGCGGGGCTGCCAGGCCGGCGCCGGGCTCGTCGTACATCGTGACCAGCATGTCGTCGGCCAGCTTCGCCAGCTTGCCGTCGATCGCGGTGACCTCGGCGGCGCGCTGGCGCAGCACCGGGTCGCCGAACTTGCGGATCGTGAACGGGGCCATAGGCCACAAATCCTACCGGAACGCCCCGGGCGCACCACGTGGGGAGTCGCGGGCGCCGCAGCCATCCCGGACCGCTGCCGTGCCCCGACCGGCCACTACGGTTCGACCCGTGTCCGACTCCGCCCCTGCGTCCGAGCCCGAGGGCCAGCACTACTTCTCGGGACAGCCGGAGGTGCCGTCGGAGCCCGCCACGGTGCCCCTCGTGCTCCCCGACTTCAGCCTGACGCTGACGACCGACCGCGGCGTGTTCTCCGGCGGCCGGGTCGACGCCGGCACCAAGCTCCTGCTGCTCGGCGCACCGCCACTGCCGAGCGGCGCGGTCGACGTGCTCGACCTCGGCTGCGGCTACGGGGCGATCGCCGTCACCCTGGCCCGGCGGGCGCCCGACGCGCGGGTGTGGGCGGTCGATGTGAACGACCGGGCGCTCGCGCTGTGCGCCGCCAACGCCGAGGCCGCCGGCGTGGGCGACCGGGTGCGCGCGGTGCACCCCGACGAGGTCCCCGCCGGGGTGCGCTTCGCCACCATCTGGTCGAACCCGCCGATCCGCATCGGCAAGCCCGCGTTGCACGACCTGCTGCGCCGCTGGCTCGGCCGCCTCGACGCCGACGCCGGCGGCAAGGCCGTGCTGGTGGTGCAGAAGCACCTGGGTGCCGATTCGCTCGCCCGCTGGCTCGACAGCGAGGGCTGGCCCACCCACCGCCTCGACAGCCGGGCCGGCTACCGCCTGCTCGTGGTCGCCGCCGCCACCGAGCCCCACCCCGATCCCGCCGAGGGAGCAGGCGCCCGGTGAAGCAGCTCGGCTCGACCGATCTCAAGCGCCTGCACCGCGACTGGCGCCGTCGCACCCCCGACCGGCTCGGCCTGGTCCTCGACCGGCTGGCCCAGCCCTTCAACGTCGGCGCGATCCTGCGCACCGCAGCCGCCATGCGGGTCGACGACGTGTGGTTCGTCGCCGACACCCCCACCCCCGAGAGCTCGAAGGTGGGCAAGACCGCCCTGGGCGCCGAGCGGTACCTCGCCACCCACGTCGTGGAGTCCGACGGCGCGGCCGCGGTGGCGCTGGCCCGAGTCGCGGGCTACCGGGTCGTGGCCGTGGAGCTGGCCGACGGGGCGACCGCCTTGCACGAGCTGCCGCTCACCGGCGACGTCTGCCTGGTGGTCGGCCACGAGGACCGCGGCCTCTCGCCTGCCACGCTCGATGCCTGCGACGCGGTCGGCTTCGTGCCCCAGCTCGGCAAGATCGGGTCGCTCAACGTCGCCACCGCCGCCGCCATCGCGCTCTACGAGGCGCGGCGCCAGCACTGGCACGACTGACCGCCATGGCGCCGTCTCCGTTCGCCGAGCCGGAGCGCATCGACGCGCCGGTGCCCGGAGGCGTGCTCGGGGGTGGGCTGTGGCCGGCCGCCACGGCGTCGGCCCCCACGGTCGTGGCCGTCCACGACCTCACCGCCAACCACCTCGTCTGGGGCCACCTCGCCGTGGCCCTCGGCGGGCGGCTCACGCTGGCCGCGCCCGACCTGCGCGGGCGGGCCCGCTCGGCCGACCTCCCCGGCCCCGGCGGGCTCGAACACCATGCCGACGACGTGGCCGCTTTCGTCGACGCGGTCACGGCCGGGCCGGTCGTCCTCGTCGGGCACGGCTACGGGGCCTGGGTGGCGGCACGGGTGGCCGGGCGCCCGGCCACCCGCTGCGCCGGCCTGGTGCTCGTCGATCCCGTACCCGACCAGGCCGCGCCCGCTCCGTACCCCTCCTCGGTCGACGCCGCCTTCGGGGCGGACCTCCACCGGTTGGGCCGCACCTACCCGAACCGCGACGCCTACCTGGCCGGGTGGGCCACCCGCCCCGCCTTCCGCTCCGGCGTCGACCGCCTCACGCGCCGCGCCCTGCTCGCCGACCTGTACGGCTCCGGGTTCCTCTGGCGGCCCATGGTCGATCCCGAGCTGGTCACCGCCGACGCCCGGGAGGTGGTCACCACCCGACCCGATGCCAGGGCGGTCGCGCCCCAGGGTGTGGCCGTGGAGCTGCTCCGCCCCGCGGTCGTGGCGGGCACCGATCACGAGACCCTGGTGCTGGGGGACGCCGGCGCAGGCGCGGTGGCCGCGGCGATCGAGCGGGTCCTGGCGGGCCCGCCCGAGGGCGCGCCCGAGCCCGACGTCGCCACCGCCGACTGACGACGACCGCTCAGATCCGAAGGGGATCGACGGCCACGCGCACCCGGCCCGGCGGGCGCGGCGCCGCACCCAGCACGGCCGCCAGCCGTTCGTGGTCCGGCGCCCGGACCAGCCAGGTGCCGTCGGTCGGGCCGAGCAACTCGACACCAGACCCGTCGGCGGCCGCCTGACGCAGCCCCTCGACGAACGCCTCGGCGCCGGCCCCGGACACGAGTGCCAACGCGGCCGCAGGCGGGAAGCGCAAGGCCTCGCGCATGGCCCGCTCCCCGGCGACCAGCCGTCCCGGATCGGCGTGCAGCACGGCATCGAGAACCGGGTGGTCGGGCAGCCGGGTCTGCACCACCAGCCGCCCGGTGGCCTCGCGCCCGCCGAGGAGCCGGGCCGCGCGGGCGACGAGGCCGAGGGCCTGCTCGGCGGCGCGGTAGCGGGGCGCGGTGAGCTCCTGGTCGATGTCGAGGAACGCCACGACGTCGGCCCGACCCACCCGGTGCAGCACCGCCTCGGTGCCGATGACGACTCGTGCTGCCGCGAGGCCGTCGTCACCACCTGACGCAGTGACCTCGGCGACCCGCTCGCCGAGGAGGGTCTCGAGCTCCTCGCGCACCCGGCCGACGCCGGCGCGCGCCACCCGCATGGCGGTGGACCCGCAGGCCAGGCACACCACCGGGCGCTCCTGGCCGCATCGCCGGCACCGCAGCAGGCCGGGCTCCGGCTGCTCCACCGCTGCGCCACACCCCTCGCACCGGGCCAGCTCGCCGCACGACCGGCAGGCCAGCAGGCGGGCGCGGCCCGTGCGGTTCAGCACGCACACCACCCGCCCCTGGCCCCGGGCGATGCCCGCCAGGTGCGAGGACACCAGGCTCGACGCGGTGGCGGGGTCCTCGCGCCGGCGGTCGACGATGTCGAGCACGGGCCAGCCGGCCCGCTCGGCGCGTCGCGGCGGCACCAGCAGCGCCCCGGAGTCGAGGGCCTCGAGGCTGGGCACGGGCGACAGCAGCACGGCCACCGCACCGGCCCGCCGCGCCCGCTCCAGCACCACGTCCCGGGCGTGCCACGTGGGCACCCGCTCCTCCTGCAGGGCCTCGTCGTGCTCGTCGACGACCACCGCGACCGTCAGGCCCGGCGCCGGGGCCCAGGCGGCCGCTCGGGCGCCCACCACCACGCAGCCCCCGGCCGCGGCTCGGGCCCACTCCGAGCTCGTGGCGCTGCCCCGGTGGTCGTCGGCGACGAGCGCCACCGGGAGGCCGGTGCGCCGGAGCCGCACGGCCAGCCGTCGGGCCGCGTCGATCGAGGGGCACACCACCAGCACCGACGGCGTCTCGGCCCCGGACGCCGAGGCTGCAGGAACCCCGCTGCGCAGGCCCCGCCCAGCCACCGTGGCCAGGAAGCCGAAGCGGTCGGCGCCCGGGGGCAGCCGCACCACCGACACGGACCGGTCGAGGGCGTCGTCGACCAGCCCCTCACCCGGGGCTCCGGGCACGATCACCTCGGGAACCGGTCGCGCGGGGCGCCGGTCGACGGCGTGGACCGCGGTGGGGGCCGACGCGGTGCGCAGGAACTGCGCAGGCCGACCCGCCCACCGACGCGCGGCCCACGTGGCCAGCTCCACCAGCTCCGGCGCCGGCCCGTGCCCGCGGACCTTGGCGAGCGGTTGCAGGCGCACGCCCGGCGGCGCCTCGACGCCACGAGCCACCACCCAGCCGCCCACGCGACGGCCGTGCAGCGCCACCCGTACCTCGGTGCCCACCGCCACCTCGGACTCCCACCCGCTCGGGACCAGGTAGTCGAAGGTCTTGGTCAGCCCCGCCACCTCGGGCAGCACCCGCACCACCAGCGGAGCGTCAGGGGCGGGCATGGTCCCGAGGTTGGCACACCCGCTCGGGCTCCCCCGTCACCGAGACGGCTTCTGGGCACGGACAGGTGCTTCGGGACCCGGGGCTCGGGCCGGCGCCCGGCCGGGTCAGCCCGTGAAGGTGGGGGTCGCCGCGACGGCCGTGGCGGGAAGGGCGGCGGCCGGAAGCGTGGTGCTGGTGGCGGACGCCGCGCTGCTGGTCGGTCCGGCCGCCGTGGTGGTGCCCGGCAACGTCGTGGTGGTGGTCGGCAACGTCGTGGTGGTGGTGGCCGCGGGGTCGTCGACGGTGAACGGGATGGCGGTGTAGTTGAAGCTGACCACGCACTGCGCCCACAGGGTGTACGCGCCCGGGGAGAACGAGGAGGGCACGACCAGCGTGCCCGACCAGTTGCCGGCAGGATCGGTGGCCACGGTCACCTCGGTGGCGGATCCGATGTCCTCGGTGGAGCCCGGGTTCAGGTACACGTAGACCTTGGGTGGCGTGGTGCCCGTGGTGCAGCCCGTGCCGCTCACGGTGATGCTCGCCCCGGGGAGCGCATGGGTGGGCGGGCTCCAGGGCGTGTCGAGCGCGGCCGCCTCGGTGGCCGGGAGGGCCAGCGAGCCGAGTGCGGCCAGTGCAGCGATGCCGACCAGAGCCGCTCGCGGGTGACGTCGTTGCATGAGAACCTCCGCCGGGTCCGTTGGGGTCGACAACCAGCGTACCGAAGCGCTCGGGCGCGTCCGCGAACCCGCCCGAGCGTCGGTGCGGGTCCGCGGAACAGCCCGCTACAGGCCGAGGGCCGACTTGAGGTCGCCGGCGCGGGTGGTCTGCTCCCAGGTGAAGTCGGGGTCGTTGCGACCGAAGTGCCCGTAGGCCGCGGTCTTCTGGTAGATCGGTCGGCGCAGGTCGAGGTCGCGCAGGATGGCGGCGGGACGGAGGTCGAAGATCTCCGACACGGCTTGGGAGATCTTGGCCGGGTCGGCGTTCTCGGTGCCGAACGTCTCGACGAGCAGCGACACGGGCTGGGCCACGCCGATGGCGTACGCCACCTGCACCTCGGCCCGGCGCGCCGCGCCGGCGGCCACCAGGTTCTTGGCCACCCAACGGGCGGCGTAGGCGGCCGAGCGGTCGACCTTCGACGGGTCCTTGCCCGAGAAGGCGCCGCCACCGTGGCGGGCGGCGCCACCGTAGGTGTCGACGATGATCTTGCGACCGGTGAGGCCGCAGTCGGCGTGCGGGCCGCCGAGCACGAAGGCACCGGTGGGGTTCACCAGCACGCGGAAGTCGTCGTCGGCGAACTGTGCGGGCAGCAGCGGTCGGATGACGTGCTCGATGAGGTCGGGCTTGATCAGCGTCTCGGCATCGACGCCGGGCGAGTGCTGCGTGGAGATGAGCACGGTCTTCAGCTCGACCGGAACGCCATCCTCGTAGTCGAAGGTGACCTGGGTCTTGCCGTCGGGGCGGAGGTAGGGCAGCACGCCGGACTTGCGCACCTCGGCCAGCCGCTCGGCCAGGCGGTGGGCCAGCCAGATCGGGAGCGGGAACAGGTCCTCGGTCTCGTCGGTGGCGTAGCCGAACATCATGCCCTGGTCGCCCGCGCCTTGGCTGTTCAGCACGTCTTCGCCGGAGGCGCCGGTGCGGGTCTCGTAGGCCGTGTCGACGCCCTGGGCGATGTCGGGCGACTGCGGGTCGATCGACGTGACCACACCGCAGGTGTTGCCGTCGAAGCCGACGTCGCTGCGGTCGTACCCGATGCCCTTGATCGTCTCTCGGGCGATCGAGGGGATCTCCACGTAGGCCGTGGTGGTGATCTCCCCGGCGATCATGGCCAGACCGGTGGTGACCAGGGTCTCGCATGCGACGCGCGCCATCGGGTCCTGCGCCAGGATGGCGTCGAGGATGGAGTCGGAGATCTGGTCGGCCAGCTTGTCGGGGTGGCCTTCCGTCACTGACTCGGAAGTGAAGGTCCAACGGGTCACGTGCTGCTCCTCGTGCTGGGGTTGTCGGATGGTGCGCGGAGTGGTTCGGGACGGGATCGCTCGGCGACCACGGCGTCGAGCACCGCTCGCGCCACCGCCCGCTTGTCGGACAGGGGGACGTCGGTGCGCGACCCGGACGCCGTGAGGATCAGCACGGCGTTGGTGTCGTGCTCGAACCCGGTGTGCGGGGCGCTCACGTCGTTCGCGACGACCAGGTCGGCGCCCTTGCGGGTGAGCTTGTCGGCGGCGTGGGCGGCCACCTCGCTGGTCTCGGCGGCGAAGCCCACGAGGGTCTGTCCGGGGCGCCGCGACGCGCCCAGCTCGGCCAGGATGTCGGCCGTGGGCTCGAGGGCCACCACGGGGACGCCGTCGGCCTTCTTGAGCTTGTTGCCGGCCACCTCGGTCGGGCGGAAGTCGGCCACTGCGGCGGCCATGACCACCACGTCGAGGTGGTCGGCCCGGGAGAGCACCGCGTCGCGCATCTCGGCCGCGGTGTCGACGCGCACGCGCTCGATGCCGGCGGGGACGGGACGGTCGGTGGTGGTGACGAGGGTGACGGTGGCCCCGCGGGCCAGCGCCTCCTCGGCGAGGGCGTGGCCCTGCTTGCCCGACGACCGGTTGCCGATGAAGCGGACCGGGTCGATGGGCTCGCGGGTGCCGCCGGCCGTGACGAGCACGTCGAGGCCGAGCAGCGGTCGGTCGAGCGCGGGGTTGCCCTGCGAGGGGATGAGCACCTCGGTGGCCGCGGCGACGATCACGTCGGGTGACGCCAGCCGGCCGGCGCCCACGTCGCCACCGGCAAGGCGGCCCTCGGCGGGCTCCACGACGTGCACGCCGCGCTCGCGGAGCACCCGGAGGTTGTGCTGCACCGCCGCGTGCTCCCACATCTCGGTGTGCATGGCCGGGCAGATCATGACCGGGGCCCGGGTGGCCAGCAGCGTGGCCGTGAGCAGGTCGGAGGAGATGCCGGCGGCGTAGGAGCCGATGAGGCGCGCCGTGGCGGGCACCACCAGCACCAGGTCGGCGGCCTGACCGAGGCGGGTGTGCGGGATGGGATCGGCGGCGTCGTCCCACAGGCTGGTGAGGGCCGGCTCGGAGGCCAGCGCCGAGAAGGTGGCCGCGCCCACGAACTTCAGGGCCGCCGGCGTGAGGATCGGGGCCACGTGCGCGCCCGCGTCGACGAGCCGGCGACACACCTCGACGGCCTTGTAGGCCGCGATGCCGCCCGACACGCCGAGCACGACGTTCTTCCCGCTGAGATCCATCGTGCCCGCTCGGGAGGAGGGGTTACTCGCCGCTGTCGGCAGCGTCGGCGATGGCTGCGGCGAGCGCAGCCTCTTCGGCTGCCGCCTCGGCCGCGAGCTCGTCGGCCGGGA
>JADGOP010000439.1 GCA_017882935.1 Actinomycetota bacterium | reverse complement strand
CATGGGCTCGAGTGCCGCCAGGTCGGAGATGAGCGTGGCGAAGTCGTCGTCGGAGATGGGGAGGCCGTCCCACATGAGCCGCTCGTTGATGGCCTCGAGGTGCGGGCTGGTGTAGAGCCCCACCGAGAGCCCGGCCTCGCGGAGCAGCGTGGCGATCATGCGGGCGGTCGAGCCCTTGCCGTTGGTGCCGGTGAGGTGGATGACCGGGTAGGCGTGCTGCGGGTCGCCGAGGACGTGGACCAGGGCGCGCATGCGCTCGAGCGACAGCCCCTCGACCCGACCGGCCGTGGCTTCGAGGTTGACGTGCTCGTCGAGGTAGCGAAGGGCGGCGGGGAAGTCCATGGGCGTCGCTCAGGCTACCGGGGGCGCTGCAGCTTGACGGAAGCCCGGGTGGCCGGCCCTTCCCGTTCCAGCCCGGGTTCGCCCGTGTCTGGCGGGTCGTGCCGGGCCAGGCGCCCACCGTCTACGCCTCCGGGTTCACCAACATCAGCGACATCAAGTTCGACCACCACGGTCGCCCGCTGGTGCTCGAGATCGCCAACAACGGCCTGCTCGACCCGGCCTCGACCGGTGCGCTCATCCGCGTGAACCGCGACGGGTCGCGCACCACGCTGGCCACCACGGGCCTCGTCGCTCCCACCGGGCTGGCACTCGGCCACCACGACGAGATCTACGTGTCGAACTACGGCATCTTCCCGGCAGCGGGCCCCGGCCCGCACGGCCAGGTCGTGCGCATCAGCTAGCCACCGCGCGACGCCCCGAGTCGGCCGGCGGAGGGTCGGCCGGCAAGGGTGCGCCCGACCGGGTGCGACCAGGTCAGGAGGCGGCGCGGCGCGGACGCGACTGGCGCGCCGGGGTGGTGTTGCGGGGCACGAGCGTGGGGTTGACCTTCTCGAGCACCACCGAGGCGTCGATGACGCACTTGTCGATGTCGGAGCGACCGGGCAGGTCGTACATGGCGTTGAGGAGCACCTCTTCGAGGATGGCTCGCAGGCCACGGGCGCCGGTGCCGCGGAGGATGGCCTGGTCGGCCACGGCCTCGAGGGCGTCGTCGGCGAACTCGAGCTGCACGTTCTCCATCTCGAAGAACTTCTGGTACTGCTTCACGAGGGCGTTCTTCGGCTCGACGAGGATCTGCACCAGGGCCTCACGGTCGAGGTTCGACACCGCACCGATGACGGGCAGGCGGCCGATGAACTCGGGGATCAGCCCGAACTTCATGAGGTCCTCCGGCAGCACCTGGCCCAGCAGCTCGCCGAGGTCCTTCTCGCCGGCCCGGCGGATGTCGGCGCCGAAGCCCACACCCTTGGACCCGGCCCGGGTCTCGATGATCTTCTCGATGCCGGCGAACGCCCCACCACAGATGAACAGGATGTTGGTGGTGTCGATCTGGATGAACTCTTGGTGCGGGTGCTTGCGACCGCCCTGCGGTGGGACCGAGGCGGTGGTGCCCTCGAGGATCTTGAGCAGGGCCTGCTGCACGCCCTCGCCGGAGACGTCGCGGGTGATCGACGGGTTCTCGCTCTTGCGGGCGACCTTGTCGATCTCGTCGATGTAGATGATGCCCGTCTCGGCCTTCTTGACGTCGTAGTCGGCGGCCTGGATGAGCTTGAGGAGGATGTTCTCGACGTCTTCGCCGACGTAGCCCGCCTCGGTGAGCGCGGTGGCGTCGGCGATGGCGAAGGGCACGTTGAGCATGCGGGCCAGGGTCTGCGCCAGCAGCGTCTTGCCGCAGCCCGTGGGGCCCATCAGCAGGATGTTCGACTTGGCGAGCTCGACGTCGTCGGCGCGCGAGGCCCCGAACTGGATCCGCTTGTAGTGGTTGTAGACCGCCACCGCGAGGATGCGCTTGGCGTGGTCCTGGCCGACGATGTAGTCGTTCAGGAACTCGAAGATCTCACGGGGCTTGGGCAGCTCGTCGAACTGCAGCTCGGGGCTCTCCGAGAGCTCCTCCTCGATGATCTCGTTGCACAGGTCGATGCACTCGTCGCAGATGTAGACGCCGGGGCCCGCGATGAGCTTCTTGACCTGCTTTTGGGACTTTCCACAGAACGAGCACTTCAGCAGCTCGCCACCGTCTCCGAACTTGGCCACGCGTGTACCCCCGAGTGTGCGGTCAGCTGGCCGCGGTGATCGGCAAGGAGTTGTCGGCCATCTCACGGGTGGAGATGACCTCGTCGATGATGCCGTATTCCTTGGCCTCGATGGCGGACAGTACGAAGTCTCGGTCGGTGTCGACCTTGAGCTTCTCCTTCGGCTGGCCCGTGTGCTCGGCGAGGATGCCGTCGAGGAGGTCACGCATGCGCATGATCTCGCGGGCCTGGATCTCGATGTCGGTGCCCGTGCCGGAGCCCTGGCCCCATGGCTGGTGCAGCAGCACCCGGGCGTGCGGCAGGGCGAGGCGCTTGCCCTTGGTGCCCGCCGCCAGCAGCACCGCGGCGGCCGAGGCGGCCTGCCCGAAGCAGATGGTGGTGATGTCGGGCTTGATGTACTGCATGGTGTCGTAGATCGCGAACAGCGCCGTGATGTCGCCACCGGGCGAGTTGATGTAGATGTTGATGTCCTTGTCGGGGTTCTCCGACTCGAGGTGCAGCAACTGGGCGCAGATGAGGTTGGCGATGGTGTCGTCGATGGGGGTGCCCAGGAAGATGATGTGCTCCTTGAGCAACCTCGAGTAGAGGTCGAACGCCCGCTCGCCGCGGTTCGTCTGCTCGACGACCGTGGGGACCAGGTAGTTGTA
>JADGOP010000438.1 GCA_017882935.1 Actinomycetota bacterium | reverse complement strand
TGCGCTCGGCCCCGGGTGGGGCCGCCGACCCGTCCACCGGCGCGGTCGCCGCCGACGGCCAGGGCTTCCCCACCGGCACCGGCCCCGACGTCCGGGTGCTCCACGACCGCCACACCGCCGTCGACGCCACCGTCACCAACGCCACCAAGCCCTTCTGGCTGGTCTTCGGCGAGAGCCTCGACGAGGGCTGGCACCTCCGGGTCAACGGCAGGGACCAGGGCCCCGCCACGCTGGTCAACGGCTACGCCCACGGCTGGCTGGTGAACCCGGGCGCCAAGACCACGCTCGACGTCACCCTGCGGTGGACCCCGCAGCGGGTGGTCTGGGCGGCCATCGGCATCTCCGCGGTTGCGCTGCTGGGCTGCGTCGCGCTCGTGCTCTGGCCGATGCGCCGGCGCCTCGCGCCCGTGGCGGAGGAGGCCGGGTCGCGGTCCCCCACCGACAGCAACGCCAGCGTGCCCCTGCCCCTCGACCTCCGCCGCCTGGTGCGCTACGCCGGCGCCCGCCCCTCGGCACGGACCGCGGTGCTGGTCACCATCGGCACCGCGCTGTTCTGGGGCGTCGTCATCGGCCCCATCGTGGGGCTCGCGGTCGGAGTGGCGGTGGCCGTCGCCACCCGGGTGGCCCGCGCCCGTCCCGTGTTCACGCTCGGTGCGCCCCTGCTGCTGCTGCTCGTCGCCGCCTACATCATCGTCGAGCAGTTCCGCTGGAACCTGCCCGCGGGCTTCGAGTGGCCCGGCTACTACGCCGGGACCCACCAGTTCGCCTGGGCTTCAGTTGCGCTCATGGCAACCGATGTTTTGATCGACCGGCTGTGGTTGCGCCGCTGGTGGCCGACGGAGGACTCCCCAGCGTAATCTTCCGGTCACGTAGCGACGCCTCGCCGCCGGAGTGGAGCGCCGCGACACCGAGGTGACACCGTGACCGACCTGCCGCCCTCCACCAGAGGGGAGCCCGACCACCGCCCTGACGAGCGGCGCCACGTCACCGTGGCCCTCGGCGCGGCCCTGGTGCTGGCGGTCTTCGTGGCGGCCCTGCTCGCCTGGTCGGGGATCGTGGGCGACGTCGCGCAGAAGCTCGTCGACGCCAACGTGGTCGTCGAGCTCCTCGCCGCCCTGGTGTTCGTGGCGCCGGCCATTGCCCTCGCGGCGGTGTGGATCAGCTTCCGGCGCACCGAGGACCTGCGGCGACGCCTGACCGAGCTGGCCCGCATGGACACCCTCACCGGGCTGCCGAACCGCCTCCACCTCGCCGAGCGGCTGGGCGCGGCCGTGGCCGACACGCGGGGCCGCAACACCGGGGTGGCGGTGCTCTTCGTCGACCTCGACCGCTTCAAGATCGTCAACGACACCTTCGGCCACGAGGTCGGCGACGCCCTCATGGTGGCGGTGGCCGGCCGGCTGCGCGAGGCGCTGCGGCCCGGCGACCAGGTGGTGCGCTACGGCGGCGACGAGTTCGTGGCCATCTGCCCCGAGATCAGCAACGCGGGCGCGGCCGAACGGATCGCCCGCCGCGTCATCGCCGCCCTCTCGGAGCCGTACACGATCGGGCGCCAGAACCTGAACATCTCGAGCTGCGTCGGCATCGCCCTCACCGACTACCACGGTGGCCCGGCCGAGGACGTGCTGCGCGACGCCGACGTGGCGATGTACCAGGCCAAGGCCGCCGGGGCGGGCTCGTACCGCACCTTCGACCGCACCCTGGGGAACTCGCTCACGCCGTCGGCCATCGAGGCCCGCCTCCGCGAAGCGGTCGAGCGGCAGGAGTTCCGGGTCTTCTACCAGCCCGTCGTCCGCACCGACGACGGCGTCATCGTGGGCGTCGAGGCCCTGCTGCGCTGGGACGACCCCGAGCGCGGGCTGCTCGCGCCCGACGAGTTCCTGCCGATCCTCGAGGAGACGAACCTCATCATCCCGGTCGGCACCTGGGTGTTCCGCGAGGCCTGCAGGCAGGCTGCCGAGTGGCGCACCGCCTTCCCCGACCACGAGCTCGAGCTGACGGTGAACGTGTCCGCCCGCCAGCTCAGCCAAGTCGACTTCGGGGAGCTCATCGCCGCGGCGCTGGCCGACACCGAGGTGCCCCACACGTCGGTGTGCCTGGAGATCACCGAGAGCGCCCTGATGGACGACGTGTCGTCGGCCTGGACGGTGCTGCGGGAGGCCAAGACCACCGGCGTGCGGCTCGCGCTCGACGACTTCGGCACCGGCTTCTCGTCGCTGAGCTACATCCGGCGCTTCTCGCTCGACATGCTGAAGATCGACAAGAGCTTCGTCGACGGCGTCGGCACCGAGCCCGACGACAACGCCATCGTCGAGCACGTGGTGGGCATGGCACGGGCGCTCGGCATGGTCACCGTCGCCGAGGGCGTCGAACAACCCGCGCAGCTGCGGGAGCTGCAACGCCTCGGCTGCGACCGTGCCCAGGGCTTCTGGTTCAGCCCGCCGGTGCCGCCCAACGCCATCGAGGCGCTCCTCGAGGACAGCAGCCTGCCGGCGCGCTGGAGCGACGTGCGCGTGCCGGAGCCCGTGACCCCCGGAACCCCCCTCGCCGCCACCACCCCGCCACCGCCGCCCGGCTGGCCCGAGGGCGTCTCGGCCCCCGCCCGCTCCGCACCGCTCCCTGCCGAGCCGCCTCGCCCGGTCACGGCACCGGCCGCGCCTGCGGTTCCCCGCCCCGAGCCCGAGCCGGCCACCGCCGTGGCATCGGCCGTGGAGCCGGTCGAGCCCAGGGACAGCACTCCGGC
>JADGOP010000065.1 GCA_017882935.1 Actinomycetota bacterium | reverse complement strand
CTACTCGCTCACCGCCGACCCCGTCGAGGAGGCGCGGGCCGGGCGCCAGCTGCTCGAGGCCATGGGCCTGCGCGAGCGCAAGGGCCTCGACCTCATCGCCTGCCCGTCGTGCGGCCGCGCCGAGATCGACGTCATCGACCTGGCGGCGCGCGCGCAGGCCGCGCTCGACGACCGCAAGGTCCCGCTGCAGGTCGCGGTGATGGGCTGCGTCGTGAACGGGCCCGGTGAGGCGCGCGACGCCGACCTCGGCATCGCCGGCGGCAACAAGCGCGGCCACCTGTTCGTGAAGGGTCAGAACGTGGCCGTGGTGCCCGAGGACGAGATGGTCGACGCCCTCGTCGAGTGGGCCGACTACATCACCGAGCACGGGGTCGAGGCCGCACTGGCCCGCGTCGACACCCACAAGGCCGCGCGTGAGGCCGAGCGCGACCGTTCGGCCCTGCTCACCGAGCAGGGTGCCGATGCCAACCACGCCGGCGAGCGCGTCGACATCATCCGCAAGCTCGAGAAGCACTGACCCCCCCCCACGCGTCTTGGGTGGGAATCGGGGCGCTGGAGCACGCCGATTCCTACCCAGAACGCGAGTGGGGTGGGGCATTGGTGGGGATTTCTAGAACGTGTTCTAAGATCCAGGGGTGACCGCCCAGATCGACGCCGGCCGGATGGAGTTCGGCGACAACCCCGCGGAGGCTGCGTTCCGCGCCGAGGCCCGGGCCTGGCTCGAGGCCAACGCAGTGCCCAAGGGCCACCCCGACGACTTCTCGAACGGCTTCTTCGCGCTCGACTCGTTCCCGCCCGAGGAGCGCGCCAAGCGCACCCTCGAGCACGCCGAGCGCTGTCGCAACTGGCAGGCGACCCTCGCCGACGGGGGCTGGGCCGGCATCACCTGGCCGCTCCGGGCCGGCGGCCGGGGGGGCACCCCCATCGAGGCGATGATCTTCGCCGAGGAGCAGGCGCAGTTCGGCGTGTCCACCGACGTGCTGTCGGTGGCCGTCACCATGGTCGGCCCGACCATCATCAGCCACGGCACCGACGACCAGCACAAGCGCTTCCTGGTGCCGATGCTGCGCGGCGAGCACATCTGGTGCCAGCTCTTCAGCGAGCCGGGCGCGGGCTCCGACCTGGCCGGCCTCGGCACGCGTGCCGAGCGCGACGGCGACGAGTTCGTGGTCAACGGGCAGAAGGTGTGGACGTCGGCCGCCGACCAGGCCGACTGGGGGATCCTGCTCGCCCGCACCGATGCCGACGTCCCCAAGCACCGCGGGATCACCTACTTCCTCGTCGACATGCGCACCCCCGGCATCGAGGTGCGGCCACTCCGCCAGATGAGCGGCGCCTCCCACTTCGCCGAGGTCTTCCTCACCGACGTGCGGATCCCGGCCGAGAACGTCCTCGGCGAGGTGAACGGCGGCTGGGGCGTGGCCATGACCACCCTCGCCAACGAGCGGGTCATGATCGGCGGCAACGCCATGATGAAGCTCCCGGCCCTGCTGCACCTGGCCCGCCGCTTCGGCCGAGAAGACGACCCGGTCGTGCGCCAGGGCCTGGCCGACGCCCACATCCGGGCCGACATCCTGCGCTTCTTCGGCTACCGCGTGCGCACCGCGCTGGGTCGCGGCGAGCTGCCCGGCCCGGAGGCGTCGTGCATGAAGCTCGCCGTCGCCCGGCACCTCAAGCGCACCGCCGAGCTGGCCCTGGCCATCGAGGGCCCCGCAGGGATGCTCGCGCACAGCGAGCCCACCGAGGGCGAGCCGCGGTGGCACTGGCAGTTCCTCCAGGCGCCCTCGATCCGCATCGCCGGCGGCAGCGACGAGGTGCAGCGAAACATCATCGGCGAGCGCGTCCTCGGGCTGCCGTCCGACATCCGCGTCGACAAGGCCGTGACGTTCCGCGAGCTCACCACCCGCAGGCCCCACTGACCGCCCCACCACCTTCACCAGGAGACCGCGCGATGGGCATGCCCACCGACATCCCGATCATCGACACCATGATCGGGTTCCCCCACGGGGACATGAAGAGCACCTACAAGTTCATCACCGACCAGACGCGCGACAAGCAGTCGAAGGAAGAGTTCGAGTTCCCTGCCGAGTACATGTTCAAGGACGTGCCCGACAAGAAGCTGCGCGACGTGGCCGACCCGGTCGGCACCACGCTCCGCGAGATGGACCTGTGGGGCATCCGCCAGGGCCTCGTCGGGGTGACGGCCGACGGGGGCATGGGCGCCGAGGCCATCGCCGCGCACCCCGACCGCTTCATCGCCTCCTACAGCGCCGACCCCAACGGTGGTACCGACACCGTCCGCACCATCCAGCGGCTGCACGACGAGCACGACATCCGCGCGGTGCAGCTGTTCCCGTCGGGCACGTTCCCGCAGGTCGCCATCAACGACAAGCTGATGTACCCGATCTACTCCAAGTGCTGCGAGCTCGACATCCCCGTGTTCTGCTGCGCCGGCGTGCCCGGCCCGCGCCTCAAGTTCGCCCCGCAGCGCGTGGAGCTCATCGACGAGGTGATGTTCGACTTCCCCGAGCTGGTGTTCGTGACCCGCCACGGGTGCGACCCGTGGGTCGACCTGGCGGTGAAGCTCATGCTCAAGTGGCCGAACCTCTACTACTCCACGAGCGCGTTCGCGCCCCGCTACTACCCGCCGGCCATCGTCGACTTCGCCAACTCGCGGGGCGCCGACAAGATCATCTACGCGGGCTACTTCCCGATGGGCCTGTCGGTCGAGCGGATCATGCGCGAGATGCCGTCCGTCCCCTTCAACGACGACGTGTGGCCCAAGTTCCTGCGGGGCAACGCCGCCAAGGTCCTCAAGCTCGACGCCTGACCCCCACACCCGCTCGCGACCCCAGGAGGTAGCCGTGGCCCGGGCCGCTGCAGTGCCACCCGCACCGGAGACCATGAGCCCCAACCAGCTCGCTCGCCGGCTGCGGGTGCTGGAGGCGGTCATCGGCCTCGTCGCCGACGGCGGCATCGAGGAGATGCAGATGCGCGAGCTGGCCGAGCGCTCCGGCGTGGCCCTCGGCACGGTGTACCGCTACTTCTCGTCGAAGGACCACGTGGTCGCCGCCGCGCTCGTCGAGTGGGCCAGCCAGCTCGACCAGAACGTGTCCCGCCGGCCCCTCCCGTCGGGGACCATGGCCGACCGGCTGAAGGCGCTGCTGCGCCAAGGGGTGCGGCCGTTCCGGCGGGAGCCGAACTTCGCCGCGCTCATGGTGCGGGCCGCCAGCTCCACCGACCCGTTCGCGAGCCAGTGCTACCAGGAGCTGGGCCCGATCGTCACCGGCACGCTCGGTCGCGCGCTGCCCGAGCTCGACGCCGACGAGCGCGAGCGGGTGCTGCGCGTGGTCGGCGCGGTCTGGTTCACGGGGCTCAACGAGTGGGTCCACGGCCGGTGCACGGTGGCCCAGGTGCACGAGCGCCTCGACGAGGCGTGCGACCTGCTGCTCGCCTGGCGCGAACCGGCCGTCGTGAGCCGCTCGACCGGCAGCGCATGAGGCACGGGGCCCCACGGCCCACCGCGTAGCATCGGGCCCCCATGCCCAAAGCGCCCGTCCTCACCCCGCAAGCCGACGACTTCCCCCGCTGGTACCAGGACGTCGTGGCCAAGGCGGAGCTGGCCGACAACGGCCCCGTCCGCGGCACCATGGTCATCCGGCCCTACGGCTACGCCATCTGGGAGCGCATGCAGGCCGAGGTCGACGCCCGCATCAAGGCCGCCGGCGCGCAGAACGCCTACTTCCCCCTCTTCATCCCCGAGAGCTACCTCACCCGTGAGGCCGAGCACGTCGAGGGCTTCAGCCCCGAGCTGGCGGTGGTCACCCACGCCGGCGGCAAGCAGCTCGACGAGCCCGTGGTGGTGCGCCCCACGTCCGAGACGGTCATCGGCGAGTACATGGCCAAGTGGATCCAGAGCTACCGCGACCTGCCGCTGCTGCTGAACCAGTGGGCCAACGTGGTGCGCTGGGAGCTGCGCCCGCGCCTGTTCCTGCGCTCGAGCGAGTTCCTCTGGCAGGAGGGCCACACCGCCCACGTCGACCACGACGACGCGGCCGCGTACGCGGAGCGCATCCACCTCGACGTCTACCGCTCCTTCATGGTCGACGTGCTCGCCATGCCCATCTGGGTGGGCCGCAAGACGGCCAAGGAGCGGTTCCCGGGAGCGGTGAACACCATCACCTGCGAGGCCATGATGCGCGACGGCAAGGCGCTGCAGATGGGCACCAGCCACGAGCTGGGGCAGAACTTCGCCCGCGCCTTCGACATCACCTTCCTCGACGACCACGGGGTGCAGCAGCACGTCTGGACCACCTCGTGGGGGGTGTCCACCCGCATGGTCGGCGGGCTGATCATGGCCCACGGCGACGATGCCGGGCTCCGGCTGCCGCCCGTCCTCGCTCCCGTCCAGGCCGTGGTGCTGGTCATCCGCGACGAGGCGGGCGTCACCGACGCCGCCGACAAGCTCGTGGCCGAGCTGCGGGGCGCAGGCGTGCGCGCCGATCTCGACGGCCGTGCCGACATCTCGTTCGGGCGGCGCGCCACCGACTGGGAGCTCAAGGGCGTCCCGGTGCGCGTCGAGGTCGGGCCCCGCGACCTGGCCAACGGCGAGGTCACCCTCGTGCGGCGCGACACCGGCACCAAGGTGCAGGTGCCGCTCACCGGCACGGCCGCGGCCGTCGGCGCCGCGCTCGAGGCGGCCCAGGCCGACCTCTACGCCGGTGCGCTGGCGCGTCGCGATGCCGCCACCGCCGAGGTCGCCACGCTCGCCGAGGCCCACGAAGCCGCGCTGACGGGCTTCGCCAAGCTGCCCTGGGCGGCGGTGGGGGAGTCCGGCGAGGCCGAGCTCGCCAAGTCGGGCATCACCGTCCGCTGCCTCCAGCGGGCCGACGGCACCCTGCCCCGGGCCGACGACGAGGCCGACCTCGTCGCGCTCGTCGCCCGGTCCTACTGAGGTCGCTGATGCCCTCGCCGCTCGCCGAACCCTCAAGTTCAGGCCGTTCGGGTCGTAGCAAGGAAACGTGATGCGCGCCGCGAGCCCCCCACGTCGCGCCCGCTGGGGCCCCGTCCTCGGCGGGGTGCTGCTGCTCGTGGCCAGCGCCCCGGCCGCCCACGCGGCGCACGCCGACCCCGCGCCCGACCCCACCGTGCCGACCACGGTCAGCGCCGAGCCCACCACGGTGCCCCCCGGTCCCACCACCGTCCCCGGCAAGACCTCCGGCCCCACCACCACCACCACCGGCCCGCCGGTGTCGGTGCCGCCCGGCGGCTTCGGCGGACCGCCCAAGCCCAAGCCGGGCGCCAAGCCCGAGGCGCCCATCCCCGACCCCTCGCCCGAGGTCCGCATCTTGCTCGACCAGGTGCGCCTCCAGGACCAGCAGAAGATCGTGGCCGCGCGCCAGCGCCAGCTCGCGGTCCAGCAGTTCACCGAAGCGGCGGCCCGCCACCGCGTCGACCTCGAGCGCGCCGCGGTGCGCCGGGCGCAGCGGTCCGTCGCCCGGGCCGAGGCGCGCATCCGCAGTGACGCGCTGGCGGCCTACGTCGACCCCGGCTCGACGGGGCTCGAGCAGCTGGTCGGCACCGGCTACGGGCAGGACAAGCCCCGCGCGGTGCTGCTCGCCGTGGCCATCCAGCACGAGAAGAAGGTGCTGGCCGCGGCCCTGGACCGGGTCAGCACCCGCCTGGCCACGGTCGCGCGGCTGCAGTCCGAGGCGGCGGCCGCAGCGCACCGCACCGCCTCCGCGCGGTCCCTGGTCGACAAGGCCCAGGCCGACGCCACCGCGCGCAGCAACGAGCTCGGCGTGGCGCTGGGCGGCGACCCCACGTGGTCGCTCTCGATCGAGGGGGTCAGCGTGTTCACGCCCGCCGAGATCACCGCCTGGTTCGACCAGCACGGCGTGCGCAGCCGGGCCTCGGTGTCCGTGCCCGACCTCGCCTACGACTACGTGAAGGAGGGCCGCGACGAGGGCGTGCGCGGCGACATGGCCTTCGCGCAGTCGGTGCTCGAGACGGGCTCGTTCACCAACCTCGACACCATCCACCTGAACAACTTCGCCGGCATCGGCCACTGCGACACCTGCGCGAGCGGCTTCGCGTTCGCCACGGCGGCGCTCGGGGTCCGGGCCCAGGTCCAGCTCCTGAAGGGCTACGCCGACGCCCACGCCACCTACAAGCACCCCCTGGTCGACGGGCGGCTGCACGGGCCGGCGGGCTGCTGCCAGACGTGGCGCCAGCTCACCCACACCTGGGCCACCAACCCGAACTACGGCGCGAAGCTCATGGTCATGTACCGGCAGATGCTGTACTGGCTCGTGGTCCACCGGGGGATCACCCCCGACGTCGGCGCGACCTGAGCGCCGGCGGCACCGGCCGGCCGCTTCCCCCTGGCCGGGTATACTGCCGGGGCCATCCGCACCAAGCAGTCCGGAGCAGAGGCGTGGGCGTAGCCCACGCCTTTCGTTTCGTTCCGGCACAGGCGCGACCCGAACCGCCGCCGTCCACCGACCATCGCGAACGCAGGAGGTGCCCCCCCATGTCCGATCAGACCATCGACCGGGTCACCGCGCTCGTCGCGCCCGAGGTGACGGCTGCCGGCCTGTCCCTGTACGACCTCGAGCACGCGGGCGGTGTGCTGCGCGTGGTCGTCGACCGCCCCGGGGGCGTCGACCTCGAGGCCATCGCCGCCATCACCCGTGCGGTCTCACGCCTCCTCGACGAGCACGACCCCCTGCCGGGCCACTACACCCTCGAGGTCTCGAGCCCGGGGCTCGAGCGCCGCCTCCGCGTGCCGGCCCACTTCGCGGGCGCCGTCGGCGAGACCGTCAAGCTCAAGCTCCGCGCCGGGGTCGGCATCGACCGCCGCCAGAGCGGCGTCATCGTGTCCGCCGACCACGACGCCACGGTCATCCGGGTCGCCGGCGCCGACCTGGCCGCGACCGACCTCCGGGTCGCCTACTCCGACATCCAACAGGCCCGCACCGTGTTCGACTGGGAGCCCGCGCCAAAGCCGGGCAAGGCCAGCGCTGCTCGCGCCACCCGACCGACACGACCGGCCCCAGAGAAGAAGGCAGCATCATGACTCGTGGCAACCCGGAGATGATGGAAGCGCTCCAGGCCCTGGCGGCCGACAAGGGCATTTCCGCCGAGACCCTCATGGGCGCCCTGGCCGACGCGCTCGAGAGCGCCTACCAGAAGATGCCCAACGCCAGCGAGTTCGCGTGGGTCACCATCGACCCCGATTCGTTCGACATCCGCGTGTGGGCGCGAGAGCTCGACGACGACGGCGATCCCGTCGGCCCCGAGCTCGACGTCACGCCCGACAACTTCGGTCGCATCGCCGCGCAGACCACCCGCCAGGTCATGACCCAGCGCCTGCGCGAGGTCGACCGCGAGACCAAGTACGCCGAGTACGCCGGCCGCGAGGGCGACATCGTCAACGGCATCATCCAGCAGAGCGACGCCCGGTACACGTTGCTCGACCTGGGTCGCGTCGAGGCGCTCCTGCCGCAGGCCGAGCAGGTCCCCCACGAGCGCCCCGAGCCGAACAGCCGGCTGAAGGCGTACATCATCGAGGTCCGCAAGACCGCCAAGGGGCCCCAGATCGTCGTCAGCCGCACCCACCCGGGCCTCATCAAGCGCCTCTTCGAGATGGAGGTCCCCGAGATCAACGACGGGGTCGTCGAGATCAAGGCGTGCGCCCGCGAGCCCGGGCACCGCACCAAGATCGCGGTCTGGTCGAACGACGCCAACATCGACCCGGTCGGCGCCTGCGTGGGCGCCCGGGGCGCCCGCGTGCGCATGGTCGTCAACGAGCTGCGCGGCGAGAAGATCGACATCGTGCCCTTCTCGGAGAACTCCGAGGACTTCGTTGCGAAGGCCCTGTCGCCCGCGAAGGTCAAGGAGGTGCGCATCGACCACGACACCGGCGTGGCCGAGGTCATCGTGCCCGACTACCAGCTGTCGCTCGCCATCGGCAAGGAGGGCCAGAACGCCCGCCTCGCGGCGCGCCTCACCGGCTGGCGGGTCGAGATCAAGAGCGAGACGCAGCTGGCCGAGGAGCAGTCCTACGCCGGCGAGGAGTGGGCCGAGGGCGAGTGGGTGGTCGACGCCGAGACCGGTGAGCAGGTCTGGCAGCCCGCCGAGGGTGGCCCGGCCGTGTCCGCCGAGGAGTGGGAGCACGCCGTTGCCGGCGACGAGCCCGACGCGCCCGTGGACGACGCGGCCGCCGACGACACCACTGCCGAGTCCACGGACGAGAGCGGCGCGCCCGCCGCCGCCGAGAGCGACGACGAGGTCGCCGAGGTCGCCGAGGTCGAGGCCGCCGAGCCGGCCGCCGGTGAACCGGAGGCCGACGCATAGCGCGCCGCCCCCCGGGTGGCCCGCAGCGCACCTGCGTGGGCTGCCGCCGGGTGGCGGCGATCACCGACCTGGTCCGGGTCTCGCTCGAGCCGGTGGCCGGTAGCCTGGTGATCGGTCGGTCGCAGCCCGGCCGTGGTGCCTGGTTGTGCGCCCACTCGCCGTCGTGCCTCGAGGAGGCGTTGCGGCATCGGGCGTTCGATCGTGCGCTGCGCACCACCTGCAGCCCGGCCCAACTCGCCGACCTGGCTTCGCTCCTCCCCACGACCTCCTAGGCGCTCCGGCGCAGCACCCGATGTTCTTTCGTGCCCGGACACTCCGGCGCGCGAGACTGGTGGGTCCGTGCGTGGAGCCAGCGGAACTCCGTCGCATCCCAGCTTCTCCACCATCACATTCGATCAGCACGACCCACGAAGGGCAGAGGAACCACTTGCCTGCGAAGATTCGCATCCACGAGTTGGCCAAGGAACTCGGGCTCACCAACAAGGAGACGCTCGACCTGTGCGACGCGCTCGGGATCGAGGCCAAGAGCCACTCGTCGAGCATCGTGGAGGCCCAGGGCGACCGCGTGCGCCGCAAGGCCGAGCGTGAAGGGCTGATCCGCGACGAGCAGCCCGAGGAGCCGAAGCCGGCCAAGAAGGTGGCAGCGAAGAAGGCCGCGGCCCCCAAGGCCGCCCCCGCCGAGCCTGCGGCCACCACCGAGGTGCCCGCCGAGCCCGTCACCGCGCCCGTGGCCGCCGAGCCCGAGGCCCCCACCGCGCCGGCTCCCTCCGCCGCGCCCCTCGAGCCTGCCGCCGAGTCCCCTGCGGCCGCCGCCGCAGGCGGGCCCGCCGAAGCCCCTGCCGAGCCCGCGCC
>JADGOP010000437.1 GCA_017882935.1 Actinomycetota bacterium | reverse complement strand
CGTCTCGAAGGACGCGGGCGCCTGCGAGAGCACGCTGCGTGACGGCCATGTCCGTGCTGATCAAGCACCTGGCGTTGCGCCACCTCGGCGCCTGAGCCCGTGAGCGCGGTCAGGGGCCGCCCGCTCGTGCACGAGCCGGTCGCCTTCCCCCTCGAGGTCGAGGAGTTCCTCACCTGGCTGCGCGTCGAGAAGGGCCGTTCTCCGGCCACGCTCGCGGCCTACCGGCGCGACCTGGCGGGCTGGCTCCGCTGGTTGGGCTCGCGTGGGCTGGCCCTGGCCGAGGCCACCGAGACCGACGTGAACGACCACGTCGTGGCCCTGCAGGGCCTCGGCCGGTCGGCGGCCACCGTCAAGCGGGTGGTGGTGGCGGTGCGGTCGCTCTACCGGTTCCTGGCGCTGGAGGGGATCACGGCCACCGACCCGGCCGTCGACGTGGAGGTGCCCCGGGTTCCGGCCGGGCTGCCGAAGGCGCTCACCGAGGACGAGGTCAACCGCCTGCTCGACGCCGTGGTGGGCGACGATCCCGTGGCCTGCCGCGACCGGGCGGTGCTCGAAGTGCTCTACGGCACCGGCCTGCGCATCGCCGAGCTCGTGGGGCTGTCGCTCGCCGACGTCGACCTCGAGGACGCCCAGCTGCGGGCCTTCGGCAAGGGCGCCAAGGAGCGCATCGTGCCCCTCGGACGGCCCGCGGTGAACGCCCTCCGTGCCTGGCTCGACCCCGACCGTCGCGGGGCCCTCACGCCCGACCGGTGGGCGCGGCGCACCGATGCCGAGGCGGTGTTCCTCAACGTGCGCGGCGGCCGCCTCACGCGCCAGGGCGCCTGGGGGATCGTGCGCAAGTACGGGAGCCGGGTGGGCCTGGCCGACCGGCTCACGCCGCACGTGCTGCGCCACTCGTGCGCCACCCACATGCTCGACCACGGGGCCGACATCCGCTACGTCCAGGAGCTCCTCGGCCATGCCTCGGTGAGCACCACCCAGATCTACACCCGCGTGTCGACCGAGCGGCTGTGGCAGGTCTACCGCGACGCCCACCCCCGCGCCCGCTACGAGTAGCCCCCGGAAGTGGTTTTGGGGGCTCGTCGGATTTCAGCGGGGTGTACCCGAGGCGAGGCGGGCTCTCCGAGCTTTCAGGCGCGGTAGAGCCCGCCGTTGACGCAGGTCCGGGGCTGCGACCCCTCCGAGAGGTGGGTACGGTGCGGCGGGGCACGGACGTGTTCCGCCGTATGCGGCTGTCCGTTCGATCGGAAGGAAGGAAGAGGTAGTGCTGCGAACTGTCGCCGGCCTGTTCCTGATCGCACACGGCATCGTCACCGGTGCGATCTGGATCCCGCCACAGCGCGGAGAGAAATTTTCGGGGTTCGGATCTCAAGCGTCATGGCTCTTCGCAGAGAGTCGACCAACGATGGTCGCTCTCGGCGCCGTGGCGTCGGCTGCGTTCGTGGTCGCCGGCGTCGGCGTACTCGCTCACCAGGACTGGTGGGCGAGCCTCGGCGCCCTCGGGGCCGTGGTGTCACTGGCTCTAATCGTCGCGACCTTCACGCCGTGGTGGATCTTCGCGGTCGTCATCAACCTCGCAGTGCTCTACGCCGCGTGGGCCACCATCTCCCGAGGCGCGGATGCCTGACCGATGAAGGCATCGATTGCGCTCGCGCTCAGTGGGGCCTCGGCGTTCGTTGTGAGCCGTCTGATCCGGGCCTACCGCGCCGCGGACGAAGCGGCAACGGCGCGCCTCGCCTCGGTCGAGCGTCATTTCGTGGACACCAGCTTCGGCGACGTGGACTACGTCGTGGAGGGCAACGGCGAGCCACTGCTCCTGATCCACGGGATCTTCGGTGGGAGCGACGCCTCGATGCTCTACTCCGGGGACCTCTTCACCGGCCGCAGGCTCATCGCACCCTCACGGTTCGGCTACCTGGGATCGGCTATGCCGGCAGCAGCCACGCCAGCGATGCAGGCCGACGCGTTCGCAGAGCTACTCGACGCACTCGGCGTCGAACGCGTCGATGTGGTCGCCTACTCGGCCGGTTCGCCATCGGCCATCCAGCTCGGCCTGCGGCACCCTGAGCGCGTGGCGCACCTCGTCATCATGAGCGGGGACCTGCCGGGCGCCACAGCCGTTGCACCACCGGCAGCCGCGAAGCTCGTCTTCAGGAGCGACGTGATCATGTGGTTGGCAACGGTGGTGGCGAGGCCGAAGCTCATGCGCTTCGTCGGTGGGCTGCCCAGCGGAGCCACTCCGACGGAGTCCGAGCACGAAACGCTGCTCGCCATCCTCGACAGCATCTTCCCGGTTCGCGACCGCGCGGCGGGCGTGCTGTTCGACAGCTTCGTATCGAACCCGGCGGTGAACTCGTACCCCCTGGAAGAGCTCGGCGTGCCTACGCTCATCGCCCACGCACGTGACGACACGCTCGCATCGTTCGACGCCGCGCAGGATGCAGCGAGACGCATCCCGGACGCACAATTCCTCGCCGTCGATCGAGGTGGGCACTTGATGCTGGGCCAGACCGAGACCGTTCGCACAGGGCTTGCCGCCTTCCTCTCCTCGGACCAGACCCGGGGCCCCATCCCGGATTGAGAACGCGGCGCCAAGAGGCGGTGGCTCGCGACTTGAGCGGGCTGTGACCGTGGCGAGGCGGTCCCAGTTGGGTCGGCCGGCGTAGAGCAAGGCGCGGATGCGGTAGGCGAACTCGAGGGCCAGCGCCGGGTCGTGATGGTCGTAGATCGACCGGACGACTTCCTTGGCATGCCA
>JADGOP010000436.1 GCA_017882935.1 Actinomycetota bacterium | reverse complement strand
AGGGTGTCGGCGACGGACCCGTCGGCGACCAGCTCGAGGCGGTGCCCCCCGGCCCGCACCTCGGCGCGCACCGAGCCGAACTGCGCCACCGGGTCGGTGACCAGGGTGACGCCCCCCTGCCACGATCCCGACGCGACCCGCAGCCCCGCCTCGGCGCGGGCGCCCGAGGCTCCGACGACCCCCAGGCACGCGAGGCACACCAGGGCCGGGCGGCGGCACAGCAGCGCTGCGGCCGGGGCGCCGACCAGCAGCCACACCGGCGGGGGCGCCGACCACCAGGCCCCGGCCGCCGCCGACGCCGCCAGCGCCACCGCCCACCGGTCGGTGAGCGGTGTCGAGGCGCTCACACCCGCACCTTGCTGCGCAGTGCGGCGAGCTTGGCCGGGCCGATGCCGTGCACCTGCAGCAGGTCGTCGACGGAGCGGAAGGGCCCGTGCTGGCTGCGGTAGGCGACGATGGCCGCCGCCGTGGCCGGCCCGACACCCGGCAGCGTGTCGAGCTGCTCGGCCGACGCGCTGTTGAGGTCGACCGGAGCGGCTCCGGGCGTGCCGGGCGCGGGCGCACCGTCCGCGCCTCCCCCACCGCCACCGCCGTCGCCGTTCACCGCCACCGGGATGGACACCTGGCCCAGGTGCGGCACGAAGAGGCGCTCGCCGTCGGCCACGGTGGCGGCCAGGTTGAGGCGGTCGAGGTCGGCGTCGTGGGTGGCCCCGCCTGCCGCGGCGACCACGTCGGCCACCCGCGCGCCCCGACCCACGCGCACCAGCCCCGGCCGGGCGACCGCACCGCCGACGTCGACCACCAGGGCCGCCGCGACCGTGGTGGGCGTGACGGCGGCGCCGGACCCACCCGCTCCACCCGCTGCGGCCGGCGGATCGACAGCGGCCGTGGTGATGCCCGGCGGCACCCCACGGGGCAGCTGCTCGTCGACCGGCGGTGCCGGGCTGCGGACGAGGAGCGCCCAGGCCCCGACGCCCACGACCAGGACCAGCCCGACCACCAGCAGCGAGCGGCCGGGCCGGAACGTGAGGCGCCGCACCGCCAGCCACTCGGCGACGGTGGCGCGCAGCGCGGCCAGGAGGTCGGGCGGCGGTTCGGGCGACGGCGGGAGCAGCGGGGAGAGCTGCGGGTGGGGCTCGTCGGCCATCACCCCTCCTCTGGGACGCGCCCGGAGGCGCACCGTTCAGAACAAGGGGGAAGTCAGGACGATGCTAGAGGCCGGGTGTGACAGCCGGGGCACGTCGGGCGGACGGCCGCCGTCGACCGTCAGAAGAGGCGGGCCGTGAGGGCCTTGCGGTAGCCGGCGGTGCGCGGGTCGTCGGGGCCGAGCAGCTCGAGGATGTCGACGTACTCCTGACGGGCCTCGTCGTCGTCGCGCACGCGGGCGAGCAGGCCCTCGAGTCGGGCCTCGGTGCCGTCGTCGACGACCTCGACACCCGTGCGGGCCAGGGCGGCGACGCGCCGGGTCTCGGCGGACTCGGGGATGCGGGCGAGCACGGCCAGCGCCTCGTCGCCCTCGCCGCGGCCCACCAGCAGCTCGGCCAGCGCGACCGTGGCGACCTCGTGGCCCGGCACCAGCTCGAGCACTTCACGGAGCGACGCCTCGTCGCCGGCCTCGAGCAGCGCGGCGAGGTGCGCCTCGGCCTCGGACGGCAGCAGCTTCTGCACGAAGGCCGTGACTGCGGCCTCGCCCTGGGCTCCGACGAAGCCGTCGACCACCTTGCCGTCCTTCAGGGCGTACACCGCGGGGATGCCCTGGACCTGGAAGGCACCGGAGATCTGGGGGTTCTCGTCGACGTTGACCTTGGCCAGCACCACGGCGCCGTCGGTGTCGTCGACCGCCTTCTCGATGATGGGGCCGAGCTGCCGGCAGGGGCCGCACCAGGGCGCCCACAGGTCGACGACCACGGGGGTCTGCTTGGACCGCTCGACGACGTCGGCGGGAAAGGTCTGGTCGGTCACGTCGATAGCCACGGCGTCCACGCTACCGAGCAGCGGGCCGCCAGCAACGCCCGGACCTGCGGTCGAGCGCCCAACGCCCCCACGCCCCGTCAACCTCGATGACGGCGGTAGGTTGGCGCGTCGCCTTCGAACAGGATCAAGCCCCGATGACGAACGCCACCGTCGACGGAATCGACATCCCCCCGGTCACGCAGTGGCTCCAGGACGCCGTGCCGAGCTTCTCGCCGCCCCTCGCGTTCGAGCTCATCGCAGGCGGCAGGTCGAACCTCACCTACCGGGTCACCGACACCAACGGTGCCGCGGTGGTGCTCCGTCGCCCCCCGCTCGGCCACGTGCTGGCCACCGCCCACGACATGTCGCGCGAGTACCGCATCATCTCGGCGCTCGGCGACACCGACGTGCCGGTCGCCCCGGCCATCGGCCTCTGCACCGACGAGGCCGTCAACGGCGCGCCGTTCTACGTCATGGCGTTCGTCGAGGGCACCGTGGTGCGCGACCGCTCGGTGGCCGAGACGCTCACCCCCGAGCAGCGCCACGCCGCCGGCATGTCGCTGGTCGACGTGCTGGTGCGCATCCACGCCACCGACCCCGACGCGGTCGGCCTGGGCGACCTCGGGCGACGCGAGGGCTACATCGAGCGGCAGCTCAAGCGCTGGCACAGCCAGTGGGAGCAGTCCGCCTACGCCGACATCACCACCATCGACGAGGTGCACAAGCGCCTGGCGGCCGACATCCCCGAGCAGGGCCCCGCGGCCATCGTGCACGGCGACTACCGGCTCGACAACTGCATGCTGGC
>JADGOP010000435.1 GCA_017882935.1 Actinomycetota bacterium | reverse complement strand
GACCCGCAGGACGTCGCCCCGGAGCTCGTGACGGCGACCGGACCGGTCCTCGACCGTCAGGTGCACCACCCGCTGGGTGAGGTCGTCTTCGGCGAGCTCGGTGCGCAGGTCCCAGCGGGCCACGCTCGTCGAGGTGCCGTCGCGCCACACCCAACCGCGGTGCAGGTCGCCGTCGGGCGTGCCGAGGCGGATCCCACCGAAGTGGACGTCGTCGCCGATGTTGATCGAGAACCACCGCCAGTTGGTCGGCCCGCCCCACCGGCGGGGCCCCCACGACTTGTCCCGGTTCCCCCGGGCGTCGGTGAGCTCGATGCTCTTCCCGTCAACGGCGATCGTCCCCGACCAGCGGCCCGCCTGCTCGAGGTGGCCCTTGCCGGTGGTCGCGCTGGTGTCCTTGGCCAGGCCCGCCTGATCGGAGCCCTGCCCGTCCACGCCAACGGCGGGCGTCAACGCGTCGAAGGTCACGTCGACGTCGAGGTCTACGGCGTTGGGGCCCTCGTGGCCGTCGAGGTGCTGAACGAACGCCGGCCCCCGCACGCGGATGCGCCACTGCGTCATCGGTTCCACGCAGTCGTAGCGGACCGGGTCGACGTCGAGGCGGGTGTCGATCATCGTGCGCTGCTCGCGCTCGACCCGGATGTGGGCGACGTCGCCGTCGGGGAGCCAGAGCGCGAAGTGCGCGTCGATCGTGCCCTCGTTGGGCCTGATGGCCGCACGGGTGAAGAACCCGACGTCGGCGACGGGGTCGTACCCGTTGAAGTAGTACGACTCGCTCCAGGCCGAGTCGGGCTCGACGGGATGCTGGAGATCGTGGTCGGCGGTGAGGATGGGCAACGGGTCCCCCTTGATCGATGCAACAGTGCGCATGCGGTGTGGTGCGGCGAAGAGGCGCTGTGAGGCGTGGTGGGTGAGGTGTGGGCTCGAGCGTCGCGGCGGCGCGGGAGCGCCGTCAGTCGGGTGGGATGAGCATCAGCAGGTCGTACTCGAGCTCGGCCGCGCGCCGACCGCTGGCGGCCAGCACGAGTGACGACGACGCGCCGCTGACGAACGCGCCCGCCTGCAAGCGCAGCACGAGGCACCACCAGATGGTGCGGGCCACCTGCCACCAGTGGAAGGCATCGGCCCGCCAGGGCCCCCCGGCGCCGACGTAGGCGTCACGGAGGTCAGCGAGCGCGCCGAAGCCACCCACCTCGTGGTCGTCTTCGCGGAAGCGCCAGCACCGCAGGCAGAGCCAGGCGAGGTCCTCCATCGGATCGCCGATGTGGGCCAGCTCCCAGTCGATGACCGCAGCCAGGCCGTCGTCGTCGACGATGAGGTTCCCATTGCGGAAGTCGCTGTGGACGATGGAGAGCCGAGTGGGCGGCGTCGGCGGGTGCGCAGCCAGCCACCGCAGCCCGAGGGCGATGGCGGGGGACGGCGCCACCAGCGCGGCGAGGTCGTGCAACTGGCGGCGATAGGCGAGGGTCGGCGTGGGCGCGGTGAGTCGCGGCAGCTTCTCGGGAGCCGTCGCCGGGTCGATGGCGTGCAGCCGGGCGAGCGCGACCGCGCACTGCTGCGTCAGCCGCTGACCGAGCTCGGGCTGATCGGCCACCGTCCGGAGCACGTGCCGGGGGACGGTGACGCCGTCGACTCGTCGCGAGATCTGGAAGGGCGAGCCCACGAGGTCGGCGTGGTTCGACGCCGCCAACGGGGTGGCCACGGGGACGCCGGCGCGCTCGGCCAACCGCACCAGCTCGGATTCGACCGCCAGCGAGAGGCTGTTGAGCGGCAACCCGCCGAGCTGGGCGACCGCCGGTGTCGTGACGCCTCCCGACTCGATGTCGATGAACACCGTGCGGCGGTTGGCACCGGCCGAGGCCGTGGTCCCGACGTGCACCACAGGGTCGCGCCAGCCGTCCTCGCTGAGGGCCTTGGCCAGGCCCGCGGCGAGCTGGGCGATGTCGGCATCTGAGCTCATCACCCGCCCCCACGGGGGTGGTCCTCGTCGTAGCCCGGCTTGGCCACGGCCAGCTTGTCGCGCACGATGGCCAGCACCACCGGGTGGGCGTCGATGGCCAGGCCGTCGACGGAGTGGTCGGGTTCGGCGGTCGGGCCGGGCGTGAGCGCCGCCGCCAGCTCGGCCCACAGCTCGGGGGCGGAGCCGTCGCGGCCCAGGAGGTCGCCGAGCGCCGTCCGGGCCCGGATGTCAGCCTCCGGTTCGAGGGCGACTTCGCGGGAAACGATGCGGCACAGGTTGGCGGCCACGCGCACGTGGTGCTGCACGCTCGGATCGGTCAGCGGCAGCACCTGGCCCTCGAGGGTGTCGGCGACGGCGTCGAGCAGCCGCGGCGCGGCCGGTTCGTCTTGCACCGGGCCAGCCTGCCAGAACCGGGCGCGGGATGAGACGCAAGTCCCAGAACGACGGCCTGTGTGGGGTAAGGGGGCGGGTGCGTGCTGTCAGGCCTTGCCGACGACCCTGAGCCGGGCCGGGCTCACGGGCGCGCCGTGACGATCACGGTCGATCACGCGAGCGGTGGTCTCGTCGCCCGGAAGCCAGGTGATGAGCTGCTGTCCGTCGTCGGCGAGGTTCATCACCTCGTAGCGCAGCGTCAGGCGCCCGTGGTCGGGATGGTGGAGCGCCTTGCTGCTGACCGTCTTGTCGGTCACGTCGTGGCGCGACCACCGCTCGACGAACTCGGGCTTGGTGTCGAGCAGCTCGAGCAGGCTGGCCAGGCGGGTGTCGTCGCGCCAGCGCATCGACGCGCTGCGCAGCATGCCGA
>JADGOP010000434.1 GCA_017882935.1 Actinomycetota bacterium | reverse complement strand
CGGTGAGCCGCCGAGCAGCTCCTGGGCGGTGCGCAGCAGCGCGGCGTTGGTCGAGGCCGCCCGCAGGCTGCCGCTGATCAGCAAGGTCGTCGGGTGGCGCTCCATCGGGTCACGGTAGCGACGGGGATGCCGTCCGCGGCCGCCTACGGTCGGCGGGGTGACCGCCGCTGCCACCACCGCCGCGCACCTGGCCGCACAGCTGCTCGTGGGCTCGACGGCCACGACCCCCGAGGCGGTGACCGGCCACCTGCTCGCGGTCCAGGCGCAGGACCCGCGTGGGGCGCGGCTCTCGATCCGGTCCCGCACCCGGGGCCTGACCGCAGCGGACGTCGACCGGGCGCTCACCGAGGACCGCAGCCTCGTGGTCAGCTGGCTGAACCGGGGCACGCTGCACCTCGTCCGCAGCGAGGACCTCGCCTGGCTCTGGGCCCTCACGGCCAACGCGCGCCGCCTCGCGCAGGAGGGCGTCACCGCCGACGCCGCCGAGCGCGGGGTGGAGGTCATCGAGCGGTCCCTCACGAGCGACGGGCCCCTCACCCGGGCGGACCTGAGGGAGCGGCTCGACACGGCGGGCATCCGCACCGAGGGCCAGGCCCTGGTGCACGTCCTGCTCCTGGCCTCGTTGCGCGGGCTCGTGGCCCGCGGCCCCATGGTCGGCTCGCACCAGGCGTTCGTGCTCGTCCGCGACTGGCTCGGCACGCAGCCGGTCGTCGACCGCGACGTGGCCCTGGCCGAGCTGGCCCGCCGCTACCTCGTGGGCCACGGCCCGGCGACCGACCGCGACCTCGCCCGGTGGTCGGGGCTGGGCCTGCGCGACGCCCGGGCGGGCCTGCGCGCCATCGCCGGTGAGCTCGACGAGGCGCCCGACGGCTCCGTCGACCTCGCGGGTCGCCGCCCGGTGGCCGAGCTGCCTCCGCCGAAGCTGCTCGGGCCGTTCGACCCGCTGCTGCTCGGTTGGGTGTCGCGGGACTCGATCGTGGGCAGCCACCGCTCGATCGTCACCACCAACGGCATCTTCCGGGCCTTCGCGCTGGTCGACGGCAGGGCCGTCGCCACGTGGTCGCTGGCGGGCGGCCGCATCGGGCTGGCCCCCTTCGGCCGCCTCTCGAAGGCGACGCGGGCGGCCCTCGATGCGGAGGCCGACGACGTGCTGCGCTTCCTCGGCGCGACCGGTGTCGCGGCCCGCGAAACGGGGTCTGTGTAGGCTTCGCGGCGGTGGGCAAGGAGGCGACGTTGGTCAACGAGACGAGCGATGACGTCGTCCTGGTCGACATCAGCAAGCGATTCGGTTCCGTCACCGCGGTCGAGCGAGTGAATCTGTCGGTCCACGCCGGCGAGTTCTTCTCCCTCCTCGGGCCGTCGGGCTCGGGCAAGACGACGTGCCTGCGCATGATCGCGGGCTTCGAGCAGCCCACCTCGGGCCAGATCCTGCTGCACGGCCGCGACGTCGCCGGGCTGCCCGCCTACGACCGCGACGTGAACACCGTCTTCCAGGACTACGCGCTGTTCCCGCACCTCTCGGTGGGCGACAACGTGGCCTACGGGCTGAAGGTCAAGGGCGTCGGCCGGGCCGAGCGCCAGGCACGGTCCGCCGAGGCGCTGGCGATGGTCCGCCTCCCCGAGTTCGGCAAGCGGCGCATCAACCAGCTCTCGGGTGGCCAGCGGCAGCGGGTCGCGCTGGCGCGGGCCCTGGTCAACCGGCCACGGGTGCTGCTGCTCGACGAGCCGCTGGGCGCGCTCGACCTCAAGCTGCGGGAGGAGATGCAGGTCGAGCTCAAGCGCATCCAGGGCGAGGTCTCGATCACCTTCATCTACGTCACCCACGACCAGGACGAGGCGCTCTCGATGAGCGACCGCCTCGCGGTGTTCTCGAACGGTCGCATCGAGCAGGTCGGCACCCCGGCCGAGGTCTACGAGTCGCCGGGGTCTGCGTTCGTGGCGGGCTTCGTGGGCACGTCGAACATCCTCGAGGGCGACCTGGCCGTGCGCCTGCGCGGCGCGCCCGACGCGTTCACGGTGCGACCCGAGAAGGTCTCGCTGCTGGCCGTCGACGCCGGGCCGGTCGCGGGTGCGCCCGAGATCCGCGCCACCGGGTCGGTCGTGTCCACGCAGTACCTCGGCGACCGCACGCGCTACGTCGTCGACCTCGACGGCGGCGGGCGCGTCGTGGCCGTCGAGCAGAACCGCTCCAGCCCCGACGCCCGACCGGGCCACGACCCCGGCAGCGCCGTGCGCCTCGCCTGGGACCGCCGCTTCGACCAGCTGCTCCCGGCCACGACCGCAGATGACCCCCAACCCGAACCCACCACCGACTCAGGCCCCAGCCGGTCGGCTCGTCGAGAGGAAGTCGCATGACCAGCTCCAGCACCACGGGGCGCGCCGGTTCGCCGGCACGCACCCTCACCAGGGCCGCCAGGCTGATGGCGGTGGCCACGGTCGTCGGCATCGTCGCCGTCGGTTGCGGCAGCAGCAAGACCTCCACCTCCAGCGGCAGCGGTGCGACGCCCGGAGGCACCGCGCCCACGTCGCTCGGCAAGGGCGAGGGTGCCCTCAACATCATCGCCTGGGCGGGGTATGCCGAGAACGGCTCCAACGATCCGAAGGTCAACTGGGTCGGCCCGTTCGAGCAGCAGACCGGCTGCAAGGTGAACGTGAAGATCGGCAACACCTCCGACGAGATGGTGCAGCTGATGAAGACCGGCGAGTACGACGGCGTCTCGGCGTCGGGTGACGCCGACCTGCGGCTCATCTACGGCGGCGACGTCGCCCCGG
>JADGOP010000433.1 GCA_017882935.1 Actinomycetota bacterium | reverse complement strand
TAGTCGGTTGTGGTCGCGGTGTGACCGGTGCCCGTGCCAGGCTTCTGCTGCACGCTCTGCCGGTGCGCGGCCGGCCAGCTGCAGTCGACGTAGGGGGGTGAGCCGCCCGCACAGCCGAAGTTGTTCGTGGGCGTGGTGCCCTTGGCCAGCTCGAAGGCACCGCCCGAGGCCTGCGGGTCGTTGTAGACGTTGCACGCGCCGACCTTGTCACCGGTCGACGTGCTGGGGTTGTAGACGCCGGGGCCCGGCGTGAAGACGCCACCGTCGCTCTGACCAGTGCCGGCGAGGCAGGCGGCCGGGGGCGTGTCGTTGGGGCCGGAGGCGTGCCAGATGATGATCTGCTTGATCTCCCCGTTGGGGATGCCACCGGACTCGTCGGCCATCCGCGCCAGGATCTGCTGGTCGGCCATGGCGTCGTTGCCCTGGACGCTGGCCATGCGGGCGCCGGCCTGGGCGGTGTTGGTGGTGCCCTCCTTGGTGAGGAGGTACCCCGAGAACTCGATGATGCCGAAGAGGAACAGCACGAAGATCGGCATGACGAAGGCCGCTTCGACCATGGTCGCGCCCTCGTCGTTGCGGCGACGGGCGGCCCACGAGCGCCGCGTCCGCCTGCCGCCTGGCCGCCGAGTGTGGTTCACCTGGGGAGTATCGGCCGCTCCGCGACAGAACTGAAGCCTCGGGCCACGGGATGTGGTCGCCGTCGCCGCCTCTTGGGTTGACCCTGCCACGTTGCCCCCTACCAGCTGTGTTGCGCTGCGCACGCCGTCCGATGCCCATCGGACGGGGGTGCGGGTTCCGGGCCTCCTCGGTGTCACAGCCCATCGGTAGGGTAGTCCCGTGATCCGCCCCGCGCCTAGCCCTCTTGACCGAGTTGCAACAACCTCACCCAGCGTGGCGCACGACTTCGTTCCGGTCGGTCACGGCATCGACCCGCTCCGGCCCCGCACCTGGCGCGAAGCGGCAGACGACGCGGCCGACGCGCCGTTCGCCACCCGGGCCGAGGGTGCGGGCAACCGGGCCGTCCCCGAGGAGCCCGACCGCTTCCGCACCTGCTTCGAGCGCGACCTCGACCGCATCCAGCACAGCCGGCCCTTCCGGCGCCTCGCGGGCAAGTGCCAGGTGTTCATCGCCCCCGACGACGACCACCTCCGCACCCGTCTCACCCACGCCATCGAGGTCTGCCAGGTCGCCGTCAGCATCGCCCGTCCCGTGGGCCTCAACGTGGCGCTCACGGCCGCCGCCGCCACGGGGCACGACTGTGGCCACGGGCCCGCCGGCCACGCGTCCGAGGGGGCGCTCTCGCCGTTCGTCGAGGGCGGCTACCACCACGCGGTGTTCGGCGCCGACATCGTGCTCGCGCCACTCAACCTGTGCGCGGAGACGCTCGACGCGGTGCGCAACCACTCTTGGAACCGGCCCACCCCCGCCACGCCCGAGGGCGAGGTGGTGGCCTGGGCCGACCGCATCGCCTACGTCTGCCACGACTTCGAAGATGCCGTCGGGGCGGGCATCGTCGACCCGGGCGACCTGCCGCCCCAGGTGGCCGAGGTACTGGGCGCCACCCGCCGGGCCCAGCTCCACAGCCTCATCACCGCCATGGTCGAGACCATCGCCGAGACCGGCGGCGTGGCGCTGCGCCACCACGAGGCCGCGGCGCTCGACGCCTTCCGGGCGTTCAACTACGAGCGCATCTACCTGCGGCCCGAGTCGGTCGAGCAAGCCGACCGAGCCGCCCGGCTCATCACCTCGCTCGCGGCCTGGTACGTCGAGCACCCCGCCGAGATCGGCCCGGCCGAGACGGCCCTCGTCCCCGGGTCGCCCGCGGCCGTGGCCGCCGCCGTCCGCCACGTCAGTGGCATGACCGACCGGTTCGTGGCCCGCACCGCCGTCGAGCGGCTGGGCTGGCACACCGACGCGCTGCCCCGCTTCGCCTGAGGCGTCCCCGGGCGCGACACGACCCGGGCGCAAGGCCCGGGTCGAGGTCAGCGAATCGTGCGGGGCGGGCGCTGCGGCCCGCCGAGGATCAGTCGGCGACGACGTCGACGAGCTTGCGACCCTTGCGCTGCCCGAACTTGACCTTGCCGGGGGCGAGGGCGAAGAGGGTGTCGTCGCCGCCACGGCCCACGTTCTCACCCGGGTGGAAGTGGGTGCCGCGCTGGCGCACGATGATCGAGCCGGCGTTGACCACGCCGCCGTCGAACACCTTGACGCCGAGGCGCTTGCTCTGGGAATCGCGACCGTTCCGAGTGGAACCGCCGCCCTTGGTCTTCGACATGGCGCGCTCCTAGCCCTTGGAAATGCCGGTGATCTGGATGGTGGCGTAGTGCTGGCGGTGACCCCAGCGCTTCCGCTGGTTGGTCTTGTTCTTGTACGTGAAGCCGGTGATCTTGGGGCCGCGGGCGGCACCGACGATCTTGGCCTTCACGGCCGCGTTGGCCAGGGCGTCGGGGGTGGACACCACGGTGTCACCGTCGACGATCAGCACCGGCGTGAGGGCCACCTCGTCGTCGAGCTCACCGAGGCGCTCCACGTCGAGCGTGTCGCCCTCGGCGACGCGATATTGCTTTCCACCGGTCTTGATGACTGCGTACATGACCCTTCGCCTTCAGCGGGAGATCCTCTGCACCCGGCCCGGGCGCGAGGGTCGACCTTACTCCCCCACTGTCAGACAGGGCCAACCAGCCCCTGGCCCGCCCCTCCCTCACCCCGAACCTGACCCCACCTCCGCGTTCTGGGTGGGAATCGGCGTGCTGGGGCACGCCGATTCCCACCCAAA
>JADGOP010000432.1 GCA_017882935.1 Actinomycetota bacterium | reverse complement strand
CGGCGTGCTGGAGCACGCCGATTCCCACCCGAAACGCTCGTTACCAGAGGTCGAAGGCGAGGCCGCCGGCGATGGTGGCGCCGAGCTCGCGGGCCGCGTCGAGGTGCTCCCCGGTCAGGGGACCGATGACCACGAGCGGTGGCTGCACCGGCTTCCAGCGCAGGCCGGTGAGGATCTTGTCGGTGTCGCGCACGGCGCCGGTGCCGTCGGTGTCGCCCTTGACGACCAGGGCGTAGGGCGTGCCGACGGTCGCCTCCAGGCACGGGTGGTAGATGCGCTCGAGGAAGTCCTTCATCAGCCCGTTGATCATCCCGAAGTTGGCGGGCGCGGCCAGGACGACGGCGGCGGCACCGAGCACGTCGTCGACGCCGGCGTCGAGGGGCGCCAGCACCCGGGTCGCCACGCCCTCGATGCCCTCGGAGGCGGCGCCCTCGACGAAGGCCTCCACGAGGCGTGCGGTCCCGCCCGACCGCGACTGGCACACCACCAGCAGCTGCCTGGTGGGTGTGGGCGCAGCCTCCATCCCGCCATTCTGCCCGGGCGCGGCCGCGCCCTCCCCCGAGCGTGCGGCCGGTTCCCCGCCGCGACTGTCACCACCCCACACCCCCGCCGTAGCCTCGGCGCATGCACCGGTACCGCTTCGCGCGGAGCCCCAAGTGGATCTTCGGCCACCTGATCGTCCTCGCTCTGGTGGTGGGGTTCGTCAACGCGGGCCTGTGGCAGCTCAGGCGCCTGCACCAGCGCCGGGCGTTCAACGCCACCGTCGAGCGCAACGAGGCCCGGCCGGTCAGCCCACTCACCGACGTGCTCACCGCCAACGACGGGTTCGGCGCGGTCGGCCCGGTGCTCGACCGGCAAGTGCGGGTCACCGGTCGCTACCTGCTCGGCCAGGAGATCCTCATCAGCGGGCAGAGCAACACCGCGGGCGACCCGGGCGCCTGGATCGTGTCGCCGCTGCTGCAGCACGACGGCACGGTGGTGCTCGTGAACCGTGGCTGGGTCTCGTCGACGGGCAACTTCAAGTCGGCACCGGCCAAGGGCCGGCCGCCGGCGGGTGAGGTCACGGTCGAGGGCCTGCTCACCAAGACGCAGACCCCCGGGTGGTTCGAGGCCCATGACCCGGCGCAGGGCGTGCTCCAGAGCATGATCCGCGTCGACGTGGCCCGCATGCAGAAGCAGATCCGGCAACCGGTCGTGCCCGCCTTCATCTCGCGCACCAGCCAGGTGCCCGCCGACCCGGGGCCCATCGTGCCCGCGGCGATCGACCCGCCCGTCCTGAACGACGGCCCGCACCTCAACTACGCGTACCAGTGGGCCGCGTTCACGGTGCTGGCCCTGGTCGCCTACCCCATCCTCCTGCGGAAGGTCGCGTCCGACCGAGAGAAGGAGGAGCGGGGCCGGGGCCCCGACGACGACCCGTATGGCGACCTGCCTGAAGGGGCGGTGGTCGACGACCAGGGTGTCATCGACCTCACCGGGGTGGGCGCGGGGTCCGGCAACCGCAGCACCTGACCAAGCCCCGCCGTCGGTGGGTGTGGCGCACGACACGTCGTACGCTTGGCCCCCGTGACCGACGACGTGCGCACCCGCATCCTCCGCGCCGCGGTCACCTGCGTGGGCCGCTACGGGCTCTCGAAGACCTCGCTCGAGGACGTGGCCCGCGAGGCCGACGTGGGGCGGGCCACCGTGTACCGCTACTTCGAGGGCGGCCGCGACGAGCTCCTCGCCGAGACCATCTCGTTCGAGGTGGCCACCTTCTTCCGGCGCCTCGCCCTCGAGGTCGACGACACCCCCGACTTCCCGACCCGCCTCGAGAAGGGCCTGCTGTTCGCCCACCGGGCGGTGCTCGAGCACGAGGTGCTGCAGAAGGTGCTCGACACCGAGCCCGAGCGGCTGCTGCCGCACCTCACCACGGCGGGGCCGCTCATCCTCCTGTCGCTCGCCGCGTACCTCGAGCCCCTGCTGGCCGACGTCGACCTGTGCGAGGGCCTCACCCCGGCCGCGGCCGCCGACTGGCTGGCGCGCATGGTGCTCTCGTTCATCATCGGCCAGGGCAGTTGGGACCTCGGCGATCCCGACGAGGTCCACCGCCTGGTCAACGACCACCTGCTCGTCGGCGTGCTGGCGCCCGCCTGACCGCGAGCCCGGCCCGGTGACCGAGGTCACCACGGAACACGTTGACGATGAGACACCGAGACTCTTACTGTCTCACTGATGACGGGGGATGACAGGGGGCTCGCGATCGATCCGACCCGGGGGGGCGGATCGATCGCGGGGCTGTCCCCGCCGGCCTCCACCTCGCTGCTCGACGCTCCGACCCGTGCCGGTGGCGAGCTCGACGACCGCATCCTCGCCGCGGCACTCACCCTGGTCACCCGATGGGGGCTGGGCAAGACCACGCTCGCCGACGTCGCCCGAGAGGCCGGCTGCAGCCGCGCCACGCTCTACCGGGTCTTCCCCGGCGGCAAGCAGGAGCTCTTCCTGGCGCTGGGCCGCGCCGAGCTGGCGAGCTACTTCGCCTCGCTGGTGACGTGCATCGAGCGTGCAGCCACCCTCGAGGACGCCCTCACCGACGTGGTGGTCGAGGCCACGCGGGGGCTCACCGGGCACGAGGCCCTGCAGTACGTCCTCGAGCGCGAGCCCGACATCGTGCTGCCGTTCCTCGGCTTCCACCAGGTCGACCGGCTCTACGCCGCCGCCTCCGCCGCGCTCGGTCCGGCGCTCGAGCGCTTCCTGCCCGACACCGCCGGCTGGGCCGCCGAGTGGCTGGGCCGCGCC